>PCYM01000001.1:0-76092 GCA_002774875.1 Candidatus Uhrbacteria bacterium CG10_big_fil_rev_8_21_14_0_10_50_16 | reverse complement strand
CTGAAGCCTATGCGAAAGATTCTCAAAACGCATGTGTTTGAAGATAAGGATCCTCGGCGAAGGATTCTGGCAATGTAGGAGCGAGGAGTTGTGCAAAAAATAAGGGACAAGTCGGCGAAGGACTTCAGTAAGTGTTGTGACGAGGGTTTTGTGTCCCAAGGGGCTCAGTGGACAAAAGAGCTTGGCCCTGAGTAATACGAAGGTCTTTTGTTCGCTGCGTCAATGAGACGGCCGCAGGAGCCGTCGAATGTCCTTGGGACACAAAGCCCGAGGAACCCTTGACACACACAAATCCCATGATCTCATCTCTGTGGATACCCAATGTGCTAAAATACCCCCATGAAAAAACCCGCAAAAAAACAGTGGCCTACAAAAACGCCCATCAAATCTTCTCTCCCTTCCCTGCGTGACGGAAATGGGAAACTCATCAAAATCACAAAAGAATTCGAGCAAGCCTATGCGCTTATGGAGAATTCCGACGATCACGTCTTTCTCACGGGACGTGCCGGCACGGGAAAATCCACTCTTCTTAAGTATTTCCGTACACAATCAAACAAAAAGCACGTTGTTCTTGCCCCAACGGGTGTGGCAGCATTGAACGTAAAGGGTCAAACCATCCATTCGTTTTTTGGCTTTCATCCCAATATCAATGCGCAGCTTGTACGAAAAGCATCCCGGGAAAATCTCGAATTCTTTGAAAAACTAGAGACCATTATTATAGACGAGATTTCCATGGTACGAGCAGATCTTTTGGACTGTGTAGACCGTGCACTTCGACTCAATCGTAACCGTATGCAAGAAGCGTTTGGAGGTGTTCAGATGATTTTTATTGGTGATCTGTTTCAACTGCCACCAGTCGTGACACGCGACGATCAACATCGCTTTGAAACCGAGTATGCGTCGCCCTACTTCTTTTCCTCCACCGTCATGCAGGGAACCGATATTCGCGTAATCGAACTTCAACACGTGCACCGGCAAAAGGAACAGTCGTTTGTAGATCTTCTTAACAACGTCCGTACAGGAAGTCTGAAGGCCGCAGATATTCTGGAATGGAATCAGCTTCACTCCCCGTATTTTGATCCAACGGAGAGCAGCCACTACGTAGTTCACCTCACCACCACCAACAAAATGGCGCAGCAGCGTAACGATCACGAACTCAAGCAGCTTCCCGGCCAAGAATGGGTCTTAAAAGCAAAAACCACGGGAGAGCTTACCGATCGCAAAATGCCATCCGAGGCCACGCTCAAGGTTAAAGAAAACGCGCGCATTATGTTTACTACCAATGACCCCGCAAAAAAGTGGGTTAATGGGTCTCTTGGCATTATTCGACGCGTTCAAAAACACGGATTAAGTAAATTTCCAACGCTGGAGGTAGAACTTGAAGACGGAACGCTTGTGGACGTTGCCCAGTACAAATGGGAGGTCTTTGAATATCAGTTGCAGGGCGGACATTTTGAGGAGACAGTTGTGGGTTCTTATTTACAGTACCCCATTACGCTTGCCTGGGCGGTTACGATTCATAAAGCACAGGGAAAAACGTTTGATCACGTACTCGTAGACATTGGCTGGGGAGCATTTGCGCATGGTCAGATGTATGTGGCGTTGAGTCGCTGCACGACATTCAAAGGAATCACCCTTCTAAAACCCTTCCGATCCAAGGACGTTATTGTCGATCAATCTGTGCTAACGTTTATGGAGCGAGCAAATGCCAGTTCATAATATCGCTAGAATCAGCCTCATGTTCGTGGTACATTGGATGTACTTTCTATGAAACACACACAACATCGAACCCTTCCACAACGCATCGACGCCGCGTTGGCCGGTTTTTTTAGACAATCTCCCGTGCAAGCGTGGGGTCATAAGCATCCACGCGCCTTTAACTTCCTCAAATCACGTCTTGGAACCAAGCGATTTACCGGTCTACCACTTTCCATTGTCTCGATCGTCCTGATCTTAACGATTTTTACACTTTTGGGAGTCATTCAAGACTATCTCGCCACCGATCCGCTCATCGCTTTGGACGCGCGTCTGGCTAACCTCCTCTTTGCGGTCCGAAACGTACAAGCGCTATCTGTCTTCTATGGCATCACGCTCTTTGGTGAGGTTTGGATTGTCCTCATTGCTGCGAGCATCCTTTCTGGCGTCCTCCTATACAATAAGCAGCGGTTGCTGGCACTTGGTGTTTGGCTTGCACTCATTCCAGGCGAGGGCGTGGCATTTTTGGGAAAGCTCCTTTTTCATCGCGAACGACCAAGTTTTCGAGCTGTCGTTGAGGACTCTTTTTCTTTCCCAAGTGGTCATGCAACCACCGTTGTAGTGTTTTACGGATTCGTCACCTATCTTTGTTTGCGCAAGGTAACGTCTTGGTTGGCGCGACTTGGCATCACGTTTGGGTTTCTCTGTCTCATGATCCTTGTTGATGCAAGTCGACTCTATCTGGGCGTGCACTATTTAAGTGATGTTCTCGCCGGCAACCTCATTGGACTTGCAAGCGTATTGTTTGCAGTAACGGCTATTGAATGGCTTTCGGAACGTAAAACAGCCATCAACTGGCACAAAGTATCCCTTGTGTGGTTATTGCCAAGTTTTTTCTGTCTCATTGGTATTGGGGTCGTACTAATGATTAAGGCACCTCTGTTTTCTACGACCGGCGAGCGACCACAGAACAAGAGTATCGCTTCTTCCGAGATCCTCTCGCTTTTTGATCAACAGAGGCTACCCCGATCCACAGAGACACTGCTTGGAAACGCGCAGGAGCCCCTCTCGTTCATTCTCATTGGTGACGAGACTTGTTTGGTGGATGTGTTTCATCAAGCGGGCTAGGCCATGGCAGATCATCCATCCTGGGAATCAGTTGAGGATGTCTCCTTTGCTACGATTAAAAACAATTCCTACCCAACGGCTCCCATGACACCCTCGTTTTATCATGCCTAGCCTCACGATTTTGGATTTGAACAAGAAACCGCCTCGCAATCTGCACGCTCCAGGTACCACGCACGATTTTCTTATCAATGACCTCATACGCACAGGCCTTGCCGCAGACGTACAAACAGCCCCCTTCTCTCCCCCTGTACTTGGACAAAACTTTGCGGGCGATCAGTTCTTTACTAACGGCGACCTAACTATCATTACCCTCACCTCTTGTAAACAAAAAGGGGCACGGTATTTGCTGAAATAAAAAAAATACCCGCAATGGGTATTTTTTATTGACTCATTACGAGTCCTTCCACTCTTGTACCTCGTCGTCATCTGCATGCCAGAACCATTCAAACTCGTCGTCACGTACCTGTTGAGACACAATCGTACCCTGGTCATTCAGCACAACATCAATCAACGATTGCCCCGACACAACCACCGCATGGTATCCCGTCCCCTGCGGCTCGACCTTTAACACGTCGCTGCCAGGGAATGCAGCGATAACCTTTTGTGAGAGGTTAGAAACCGCTGACGTGGTTGATATTGCTGCAACGGGCGTCCCGGAAACAGGAGCTGTTCCAACGGTTCCTATCAAGTATGCACCAAGGAGGTTCCACGCACGGTTTGAGTGAATCTGGCTAAAAACAGACGTCACCTCTCCACCACATCGGTCCGTAATCACACGTCGTCCACCTGGATGAGCCCCAAGATAGGAAGAAACATCATATACAGATCCACGCACAATCAACCAACAATCACTTGGTGTTTTATGATTTGCGGTCTCTGTCACTGTGTAGAATTTCTGTTTTGCACTCGTTCCCCCCGTTGCTGACGAAGGTGTTCCAAACAACGAATTTATCACCGTGCCTGTTGGGGTAGCAACGGTGGACGGATACGCGTAGGAAAGCCACAGTGCACCAAAACTCATGAGGACAAACAGGACTAAAAATACAGGAATCAATTTTTTAAGCATGCGTTAGGAATCAAGAGAAAATTCTTCTGAATGAATCTGTAGGTTTGCAATACCGAGTCGCACAAGCTGAGAACGAACGGCACGCATGAGCCCCGGAGGCCCACAAACAAACACATGGTCATTCGCTTCAAGTTTGCACGCCTTCTGGATGGCCTCACCCGTAAGGAATCCCTGCGCCTCTGAATACCACGGACGGATCTGAATCTTTCCGACCGATGCAGCGGCCATCCGCTCGAGATCCGCAAGATGAGCAGCTTCCTGCGTATTCTTCACGGCGTAGTATACATCAATCGATTGATGTGATTGTATCGTTTGTAAGAGTGACAAAAATGGCGTCACACCAATACCGCCCGCGACACACACCGCATGATGAGTGCTTGCAAGCTCCTGACCAAACGTGCCAAACGGTCCTTCGATCTGTGCACGCGTCCCCTCTTGAATGAGATCAAAGAAGCGTTGTGTATCGTCGCCTAATATTTTGAATGAGATCGCCAAACCCGTTTCTGTAGCCGTAGACGTGAGGGAGAATGGATGCGTTTCAGACCAACGTCCATCAAGTAAAAACCGGATAAAGATAAACTGGCCGGCCACAGATAAAAGCGGCTGAGATGTTGGTGTAAGATCCACGGTTAAAACATTGTCTTTTATTCGATGTAGGCCAGCGACCGTGTAGGCGTATCGTTTTACACTGACACGATTTAAAACAGTGTAGGCTAAGTAGACACAGAACCCGATCGCCGCGAGTCCCAACACATACCAACGCAACACAAGGGACGAACTTACGTCACTCGTAATCAACATCCCGTGTAAACCACCGAGGAAAAGTGCCAACCCCATGTATTGGTGTGTTTTTCGCCAAAGACCGTAGCGTGGCCGCAAATACATCGTTAGTATCATAAGAGTGATCAATAACCAAAGTGATAGGATTCCACATGTCAACGCAAGATCCAATCCAGGGACGATAAGCTGTGCCATGTTTGGTCGATGAATTTGTAACGCGTAAACCAACGCAATCACCGGATGTATAAGCAAAAATAAAAATGCCAGTGCGCCAATAAGATGATGCTCAATGTACACACGGTTTAATGCCCCCATAAGTCGCTCCATCCATCTAAAACGTGCACTTAAAAATAATGTCAGAGAAAATAACACGAGCCCCAGAATTCCAGACAACTGGCTCATGCTCTGCAAGAGCGAAGGAACGTCCGCAAACCGCACACGCAAAGGCTGCAAGCCAAGCCACAAAAGGATTGCGATACCAGACACGACCCACGCCGTGACGGTTGGTCGAGAAGGCAAAAATGCGAGACGATTATGTTGCGTCATACGAGGTTTCAATAACAATAGCTGAAGACTATCACAAATTCCAAGAGAGACACAGATGTCCTCAAACGACAAAAAACAAAATCCGGCGCACGTAGGCACCGGATTCTCAACTCAAAGAGTTATTACTCCGCAGGAGCTTCAGGAGCAGCCTCTGGAGCGACTTCTGGAGCTGCCTCAACAGCAGGTGCCTCGACAGGCGCTTCTGAAGCGACCTCTGGAGCTGCTTCAACAGGCGCTTCCGCTACAACTGGGTGCATTTCGGCAGCGTGAGCCTCCATGTCTTCTACATCAGCATTACAAGCAACGCATAGTCCCATAGTGACAATGGTTATGATTTAACGATTCCAGTATAACATCTATTCGCATTGCTGTTTTTGTACAAACTAGGATAAAATAGAGGTATTACTCCTACTTATCCACAACCTATGGGTTTTTTTGACAAAGTAAAGGGCGCATTAAACATCGGAGGCAGCAAATTAACGATTAATGGACCTGGAACGATACAGAATGGAACAAATCTTGATTTTACCGCAACACTTGTTGGCGGAAAGATGGATCAACAAATTAAAGACATAAAGGCAGAGCTCGTGATGGCCGAGGAACAAACATCCTACCAGGTAGGTGGCAGCCAATCGCAAAATATTCGCTTCGTTACGATTGCCCAGCAAACCATTACAGAGCCATTTGCTATTCATCCAGGTGAGCAAAAGCAGTTTCCTTTCTCTTTGCCCGTACAAATCATCGGAGACGCCGCAAACCAAACAGGTATCATGGGAGCGCTCAACAAAATCAACAACATGGCAACACAAAATAAGTGTGTCTACAAGTTGAAAGTCGTTGCCAATATTGAAGGATCCACAGACGCAGGGAGCGAAATGGATATTCAAATCCAAGTGTAGGTCATAGTTAAGAACGTCCTCGGGCGTTCTTTTTTTTATACACGCACGTTACACACAAACAGGGAATATTTTGCTATACTTTATGCAACATCGATCTGTATGAAACCACCAACAAACAACCTACCAGACCAAGAATTTCAATCGTTTTGTCGTTTTCCCATCTCTCCATCGGACACAGAGTCGTCCACGCCGAGTCATCCGATTAATATGTCCGACATTACCTGGCGTATTTTTCGCATCATGTCCGAGTTCGTGGAAGGGTTTCAGTTTCTCTCCAACTTTTCGCGAGAGGTAACCGTCTTTGGATCCGCACGTCTTCCACAGGAAAATCACTGGTACCAGGAAATGGCACGCCTCACCAATATGCTTGGCAAGGCTGGGTTTACCATCATTACAGGCGGCGGGCCCGGCATTATGGAAGCGGCCAACAAAGGAGCTTATGAGGCAGGAGCTCCGTCACTTGGAATCAACATCCAACTCCCTTCTGAGCAACGTACCAACCCGTACGTGACACAAAGTCGCGGATTCTATTACTTCTTTACGCGCAAGGTCATGCTCACAGCGTCTGGTCAGGCTTACGTGTACGGACCGGGTGGAATGGGAACTATGGACGAGTTTTTTGAAATCCTCACACTCGTACAGACAAAAAAAATGGCACCCGTGCCGATTGTCTGTCTTGGACGCGAGTATTGGCAACCGCTCTTTGACTGGATGGAGGAGACCATGCTTGGTCAATTTGAAGCTATTAATAAAGAGGATCTCAGCCTCGTCTCCATCGTCGATACCGCAGAAGAAGCATTTGAACTCATTAAATGCTCACAGGGACGGTCCTTCTTCTAAAACGACCTTCCAAAAAAAATAACTCCCGTTTGGGAGTTATTTTGTTTCTTTATGCATGACGTGCTTTCGGCACTGTTTGCAATGTTTGCTGAGCTCAAGTCGGTCTTTAATGACTTTCTTGTTTTTGTGTGAGTGGTAATTGATGTTTTTACACACCGTACACTCAAGTTTGATCATGTTGTCTTGGGACATATCTGCTGGTATTTGTGGGCGCACTATAGCAAAGGTTCTGGTATTCGTCAACCCATACTACGGGGCTTCGATCTTAGCCACGGAATCGCATACTCACAATGGTCTTTCCAGATGATTTTCGTCGCTTTTTAAGGGCAACTTTGCGTTTTTTGTTCATAGGTATTCCTATTTTGCCACTTTCTGAGGATTACGTCAATGTACGGCGATTTTTGCAAAAAAGTGAGGCACACCCGTTCTGAGCCAACCTATCGCACAAATGTCTTTTTTACAAGCCTCTTGTATTGACAAAGTGGGCATTTTATGATAGAAAATCTATAGCCATTCCGGCTGGAGGAAGTGATGGAACCATCCAAATTGTCGGCGCTCGACTTTGTTCGGGCGCATCTCGCGAGCCGGGGCATCCACGTTCCCGACCCGCTCCCCTACAACAGCGAGAACGGTGCTCGCGTCTGGCGAGTCGCACGCAAGGGCATCATGCTGGTCATCGAGGGCTCGTCGATCGACGAGTCGATCGACGTCGACCTCTACCTCGGGGACAACTTCGAGGACGAGGACAACGGGGACCATGCGGTTGGCATGAGCTGCCACCCGCACGACGGTCAAGACGGGCCGTATCTCTGGGCCGTGGCCGTGAGCCCGGACGCGCCCAAGAAGGCCTTCGGCACCTGGCGAGCCGTCTTCAAGCCCGCGGGCGATACCTCTCTCGAGGTCGAGATTCCCCATAAAAAGGGTCTGGAGTGGTTCGACCGGATGGTCGACACTTTCCTGGCCTACACCTCCCAGCCGGAGTAGAACCGGCCCCACTCTCACGTCAACGCCTCCGAGCTTCTCGGGGGCGTTGATATTTTACAATTAAAATCTGAAATCCCGCCTGGGTATCAAAAAATCTCCGCTGTATTTAGCGAAGATTTCTTGGCTCCGAGGGTGGGGCTCGAACCCGCTTTTGAGCAACCTTGCATCCTTTCCAGTAGGAATCCACTTTCGTTACATGGATAGTATCCTAAATCCAGCCGGCAAAATCATAAACTTTGACATTATCATCTTCAAGGCTCACTCCTGCTTGAATATCCCCAAATCCTAAAGTAGTAGCTGCGTCTGAAATAAGCTGTTTGCGTTTCCGATCAACTTCACTCCACGAAACAGGCTTACAGGCTTCCTGGAGAACGTACCGACCCCCCGTACTGGGTTCCGTTCGAGCTAGCACGTTGGTATCTTCGTTCGCACGAGCCAACCCATATAATTGAATTTCTGTTCGATTGTCAGAAACCCCATTATCTGTAATCGGTATTTTTGCGACAAGTATTCGTCCATCTGGTGACTTGATAAGAAAAGCAGCACGATTGAAACCGGCGCCCAAAAATGACAAAACGATATGTCCATCAATAATGATCTCGGAAAGTGATTCGTAAATTTCGTCCTCATTGTATAATTTATTACGAATGGGATTAAAAAAATCTTTCGATAATTCACTCGTGAGCTTTTCCAATTCTTGTTCGGGTTTAGAAGTAAATTCCTCGGATCTAGCATCGATACGTTCAATCCGATTTTTCTCGTACTTGATCGGCGCCCAATGCCTCATTTCCTCTAAAGCTTCTTTTGATTGCTGAGCCCGCTGTGCATCGTATCGTCTTTTTTCTCGGTGTTGCTTTCCTGTTTCTTCTCCTCGGCTCAACCAGCTGTCTATTTGACGAAAGTTCATAACTCTTTATTTTTTATCACACTCAAAAAAACGCGCATTTGGGGTCAGACATCTATCATAACGTCAAGTAGGGTTAGAGGTCCCCAGTCCGACTTTCTCTGGATTGAAGGCCTGACCGGTTGTGAGGCACTGATGAATGACCGTAGCAAACTTTCTTGCGACGATGCCATAGGCAACGCCCGGTGCCTTGCCTCGTGAGAGAGCATTTTCAAACAGTTCACGAAACGTATCGTTCCACCGAACAAGTAATTTAGAGCTCCATGTAAGACTTGCACGTAGATGAGGAGACCCAGCTTTGCTCAATAATAATATCGCGTTCGCCTATATCGATGGGCTTTTCGATCAATCCAGCACGAGATGTACTGTATGGTTCTCTGGCTTTCAATTTTTTCATAGCTTCAGAACAAATTTCTTTCCTAGTATAAAACAAGACTCGGCTCAAGTAAAGGAGATGGAACAGGATAATGATTTTAAAATAGGGGTCAAGTCCTTACTTCTAACATCCCCAGTTTACCGTAACAAAAAGAAAACCGACCGCTTGCGCGATCGGGTTTTCTTTTGGCTCCCGCTACTGGACGCATTCAGAACAGCGAAGTGGTCAGAGTTGGGGCCGATGATGGTTCAGTTTACAGCGTAGATTTCCATTCGTTGTACGTGAGTCCGTCTTTCCAACCAGCAAGATCAAGAACTTTTTGTACAGACTCTGTTTTTCCTTCGGAGTACCCACCAACACCTTCTGGGTATTTCTCAATCAAATCTTTTTTCAAATCGGCGTATTCGTCACGTAGATCAGGATGCGATCGTAAGTAGTCTCGAAACATCAACTGTCTTGGCCAGAATCCACCTCTATCAGCATAGGCGATTGACAGGTTGAAGGCCGTTGGCTTCCTCTTCTGGTAAAAGTGACGTTCTGTGCTTTTTGAATGAAACTTGTATCCAATTTGTTCGAGTGCGTTGCTGTACTTATCTGCATCAGCGTGATCAGGGATCATGACAGCAAGATCAATGATTGGCTTTGCCGCCAATCCTTCGACAGCCGTACTGCCAATGTGTTCAATTTCGATTGCTGAATCTCCAAAAACATCACGTAATAGCTGTTTTTCTTTTTCAAACTCTACCTGCCAATTTGAATCGTATCGAATGACACCTTTCTCATCCTGCGTTTTCTCAATCTCACTCAATGCCGCATCAATACCAAGAAATCGACCAACTTCAACAGTCTTGTCGAGATGATCGAACACATGGTCGATGAAATCGGTGAGCTTCTCTTTTACCTCATCATTTACAGCGGCAACCTCACCAACAGGAACAGCAAGGATGTTATGATCTTCTTCACCATCATCAATCTGTTCCATGAGGCCAATCGGCTCAACCTCTACGATGGAACCTGTCTTGAACGGTTGTTCTGTAATCACAAAACAATCAAGGTTGTCACCGTCTCCGCTGGTTGTATCCAGTAAAAAACCATAGGCGTAGGGATACTTGCGTGAGACTGTTACAGTTTTGATGTACTCCTGCGTTTTTTCGTTGTAGATGTTCTTCTGATCAGAATCCGATTCGTTTTCTACAAACACCTCGAATGTTGGAAGCATCTCAATCCCGATCGCCAACGCACCGTATTTTTGCTCATCTTCACGGTCATAATACTTGTACATCCCTTCAATCCAATCTTCCTTTTGCCAATCAGGGTACTCACTTTTCAAATCATCAAACATCTCACCAAAATCTGTGTAACTTTTGAGCGACGTGACTTTTACAAGCAGTTTCTTTTCAAGATCGGGTAGCTTCCGAAAGACTATCTTGTCACCGACTTGAACCTGCTGACGCTTTTCGTCGTTGAGTCGCAGTTCGTACTTCTTGGAACCCGCAACAATAGCATCGAAGGGTTTTTCTGTGAGTTTCATTTCATGAACCTTCATATGTTTTGCGCTGTTTTCTTCATAATGCTCTGACAAACTCCACACGTCCTTGAATGAGCAGTTCAACGGTGTGTTTTTCAGGATGAAGGATCTTGCCTTCCCAGTAGTCTTGAACCATACGTTTTTGTGCTTCCTCCGCATCCATCCCTTGAAACATGGCTTTGTTTTTCCACTCCCCCCATTGACCAATGATGTTGCACGCTGCGTTGTACAAGTCCATATCACCCTTGTGCAGTACATCCAGCCTCGTCACTTCATGTTCGGTCAATACGCCACCTGATTCCATTCGTCCGCTTTGTTGAAACCATCGAGCAGTTTCAAGATCTTCAAAAGCAAAGATCGAGGTAAGGCGGTCTGGCTTTTGTGAAAATCCCTCAATCCTTACTTGCTCAAAAAGTTGTTCATGATCTCGCTTTGCTTGATTTGCAACAAATCCACTTGCCATCATGGTGTATTCTTTTGGCCGTAACGAGTCTCGGATTTTGATGATTGGTCGATTTGGAACCTCAACTCGAAAAACCCTCATACTTCGTTACCAAGCAAATACTTTTCAAGCCAGTCACCTTTGAAATAGGCATTGACTCGCTCGTTCATTTTGTAAGAGGCGCCATCCCGCACGTCACAAAGGATCTGGTTCATAATCCCTATTATAAGCCAAGGGTCAAGTCTTGTATTTCAACATCCCCAGTTTACCACAACAAAAAGAAAACCGACCGTGTTTGCGATCGGGTTTTCTCTTGGCTCCGAATACTGGACGGGTTTCAGATTGGTGAGATGGTCTGACTTTGAATCAGCGGTACTAAGGTATGTAAAATGACAATTACCGATTCTTTGGCGTATGAGCATCCACCTCCTCTTTCGTTGCCATTCTCCATAGGTGACTTAAATCTTGGGTCCTGAATTTGTGCATCTCCAAAATTTTCACTTTTTCAAATGAGATCCATTGAGATTTATTCTCAGGATCGCGCTCAAATGTTTCTGAAGACAATTCATAAACATATCTCATCTGATCTGATTCAGGCGGTTCCTCCGCAAAAAGCACCTTGAAGTCTGGTTCATCAAAATCAGCGAATGACCAATTATCCCCCGTTAAAGACATACCGGTGGCAACCTCAAATCTATCTGTGGCATAAACGGCTAGCTGAGAGTTATTTTCACTCATTTCATCAAGTGCTTTTCTTGGCTCGATATACCCCTCTATAAGTTTTGTGCTGCCATGATAAAGACGGTCGGGTTTTTCCATAAATCAGAGCTAATTTCTTCTATAGTCTAAAACAAAACTCGAACCATTGCTAGTTCGAGTCCCATTGGTTCCGAATACTGAACGGGTCAGAACTGTTGAATGAAATAAAGTTGAATTGATAGCCATCCAATTAAATAAACTTGTTCAATGATTGTATTAGGGATTACTAACGACAGACTGATCGGCACGATGTACCCTTAATGCGAAATGGGAGAATTCCTGAAAAGTAATGCTATCGCTTTCTAAAATCCTTTTTGCTTCTGCGACCAACTCTTCGTCGCCAAGCTCCTGTATGGCTCCCTCAAGCAGCATGCGAATATCATCATCGATTGCTAATGGTTGCATGCAATTAATATTGTGTCGCTTCAGCTCCCTCATCCACTGCAGTGAGCGTGCAACGGCGTTTCTTTCACTTATATTCACGTAACGACGTTGAAGTCTTGAAACTTCTGAAAACGTTTCTGGCTATGCGATGTTTGCTGTAGCGAAGTGAAAGCAAATATGGGTGTAGTGAAACGGAACCGCATAGCCAGTGTTAGCTGATGTATTCCTTTTCTTTTGTTCCGCCATCGGCGGGACTTGTTTTGAAAAATTTTCAAATTTCTTTCATTATACATATGTCCGAGATATTGGGCGACCATTGACTTTTTTTCTGAATAGAGTATATTTTAATGTCGCTTTCGACCCCTACGGCAGGGACAGCCGTGACATTCAGAACAGGAGGTCGTATGCAGACCCCAAGATTCGCGCCTCAGGCCAGCGGCTCGAAGGTCACCATCCCTGGGAAGATCATCGGTGTGAAGACATATCCGGCAAGATCCGGGTTCTCGGTCTTCGGCTTCCAGATCTTCGAACCCATTCCGGAGACATACACGATCATCGTCGAGCTCGATCTGGAGACCGTCAAGGCGGTCATCAGACGACACCATCCGCATCATCCAGACTCGCTGGCAGCACTCACTTACTGGCGAGATCCTGCTCCGATCTACCCTCCGCGGTTCGAGAAGCATCTGGGCAGCGATCCCTCCAGTGCGATGCTCCAGGAGGGTACGAGGGTCAACGTGCTGTGCCAGGTGGCGAGTCTCGCAGAACAGCATTACACCGGATCCCGTCCCT
The DNA here is from genome assembly GCA_002774875.1 of Candidatus Uhrbacteria bacterium CG10_big_fil_rev_8_21_14_0_10_50_16. Classification (NCBI taxonomy): domain Bacteria; phylum Candidatus Uhriibacteriota; species Candidatus Uhrbacteria bacterium CG10_big_fil_rev_8_21_14_0_10_50_16. Next base: position 62,969 of record PCYM01000001.1, on the reverse strand, counting down.
TCATGGTTCGGAGTGTCGAACTCGCGGAGTGAAGCACTCCATCTGTACCGCCCACCACGAGTCGTCTACCGGCTCATCTGGTGGGCGGCTCTTAATTTCTTTTCGTCGCGCCGCCGCCGTGCGTCAAGTGTACATAAATTCGCAAAAAATGCCTTTTTTGGCGAGCTTCTATTGACTACTTTTATAAAATGGACTATATTTTAGCGTCGTTTCCTTTTACGGAACGCAACCCACGGCGGGTACAGCCGAACACTCACGTCTCCTCATGGAGGTGTAAATGAGCGCCATCGAAAGTGGTCGAGTCATCACGCTCGGCAATCCCGACAAGAGCGCCTTCGCCGGTCTGGTGGAAGGTGAGAGTCATCTCTACGTTCGGCTCACGCCTCTCAACCCGAGGCGCGAGCTCGCCGAGGGCACGTGGGACTTCACCCCCACGATCACCGGCGAGGGCAACGCCCCGGATTTCATCGTCGAGTCGCTCGCGCAGGATCTGGACGACAACATCGCTTCGCGCCACCTGGCCATCACCCGGCTGATGAACTGGCTGCTGGAGATGCAGGAGCTTCTGTCCGTCTTTAGCACCGGCTGGCGGTGGTACCTGTACAACTGCAAGGGCGATGGTGAGCGCATGATGCTGTACCATCTTGAACACACTCTCAGCCGGTGGCTGCGTACCGGCAAGGAAGATCCGGAGTGGCCCACCGATGAGGCTTCCTACGAAGAGCTCTCGCGGCTCGAGAGCTTCATGTTGATGCCGGTGAGCAACACATACAACGAGGATGACGACTAATCCAACCTAGCCGTCCACCACGAGCCGCCTACTGGCTCATCTGGTGGGCGGCTCTTCTTTTTATCGGGATGTGCTGCGAAAAGAAATTTGAAAATTTTTTAAAACAATTGGGCGATAGCCCAAAAAAGAAAAGGAATACATCAGCTAACTCGTTCTTCTCCACCAACCCTACTTGCGTCGCATTTAGTTTTCGCATCTCTATTGCGGAAGCGGTTTTCTCATCAACTATTTGCTCCAAATGACCAAGTTCATGAAGAGTTGTCAATAGTCGCAATAATGAGCTCGGCTTGACTATATACACAACTCCCTCGTGAGAACATTCGACATATTTATAGTCATTGATTATTAAAACCTTGCTCGTATCAGCTTTAAGGAGGTCAAAAATATCCACCTTGTCTCCATCAGCGGACTCAACTGTCAGGCGCTGCAACCTCACAATATTTGATGGATCGTCAAAAGCGTGGGCATTATAAGTCAAATCGATATCATCACCCAATATAGTCCCATATTCTGCTTCCACAGATCCGATAACTTCACCGTTGGCCGAAGTGAGTTCGTACCGTTCCTTCTTACTTTGTTCCCGAACAATGTCAGGAGCTCTTTCAGGGTGTTCAGACATAGTAGTAATTAAAAGGTTCGTGAATATTTTATCACATACGGGTTCTGAAGCCCAGTTGCGTCAAACAAAAAACCTCAGTAAAACTGAGGCTTTTTGTTGGCTCCGAGGGTGGGGCTCGAACCCACGACCAATTGATTAACAGTCAACTGCTCTACCACTGAGCTACCTCGGAATGTTGTCGTCCAACCACCGCCTTCCGCTTCCACTTTTTAAAAAGCGTTCACGTTGTATGGCGAATTTCTTGTCCTGGTACGTTTCGCAATGAATTATTTCAAAGGGTCTGTGAGCCCTTGTCCATTGATTCGTACCGCTATGGTGGTCCAAGAGTCTTTCTTGAACAGCCTTTGCCGTATAACCAATATATCGTTTCCCGGATGTAAGACTTCGCAAAACATACACAGTGTACATACGGTATCCGTACAGTCCCCGCCACTGAATAAAACTTGATAGGCGGGTCAGCCTACGGCTGAAACTGCTCTACCACTGCCTGTCCGCCCAAAAGGAACATTGGCGGAAGCGAGCTCGGAATGTTGTTGGAACAGCGAGACTATAACATGTTTGGATTTGTTCGACAAGTCTCTCTCACACCCCACAAACCCGCCAAATATGACAGTCCAGGCCAGCCTCAGGTATACTCCCAGTGCCTCCATTTGTCATTATTTGGACATTGTGGCGTAGAGCTTAGAGCCGCGTGATACCGTGGTATCCGCAAGTGAGCTCCGCGATAGGTGTTGTGCCGTATTTGCCGACTGGGTAGAGTCTTAAACGTGACACTTCTCGCTCGCCGGTCCGACGCACATCACCGTCTTTTAGACACTATCCGACTTCCCTACGCCAAATAACCAGGTGGAGGCTCAAAACCAAAGACCACCCTTAACCGGGCGGTCTTTGTCTTTAGTAGTCTCGCAACCGTTCAATAATCTGCTGCGATTGGATTTTATCCAGCGCCTTTGCCTCAATCTGACGAATACGCTCACGCGTCACGTCGAACTCTTTTCCCACCTCCTCCAACGTGTGACTCACGCCATCGCCCAGTCCAAATCGCATCTCCAAAATCTTGTGCTCGCGTGGTGTCAGACCCGCCATGGCCTCGGCCACATACATGCGCAACATCTCCCGTGCTGCAGCCTTTTGAGGCGAAATATTCTTTTTATCTTCAATAAAGTCTTCCAACGTGGAATCCTCATCATCATCTCCCACGGACGTTTCCAAGGAAACCGTCTCCTGCGAGATCTTCATGATGTGACGCACCTTGTCCAACGGTTGATCCATCTCGGCAGCCAGCTCCTCCGGCAAGGGATCACGTCCCAAATCCTGCAAAAGTCGACGAGAAATCTGCTGGAACCGGTTAATGGTCTCCACCATGTGCACCGGAATACGGATGGTTCGTGACTGGTCCGCAAGCGCACGCGTAATGGCTTGTCGAATCCACCACGTGGCGTACGTGGAGAACTTGTACCCCTTACGATATTCAAACTTTTTCACCGCACGGAACAATCCAATATTCCCCTCTTGAATGAGGTCCAACAACGTTAGACTCTTGCCTGCGAATTTCTTCGCGATACTCACCACCAAACGCAAGTTTGCCTCAATCAATCGTCGCTCTGCCTCTTTGTCGTTGCGCTCCTTACGTTTTGCCAGCGCTACCTCTTCCTCAGCCGTGAGTAACGGAATTTTCCCGATCTCGCGCAAGTACATTTGAATATTGTCTTGTGTGAGCTCGGCGTAACTTGGTTGTTTTTTGTCCACGTTGACGCGCAATTTCTCCATGGCGTCTGAGTGTGCGGACGTCTTTCCCAACAATCCCTCCTTCACCTCCACAAGGGTCAATCCCCATGTGTCCATTTCATCTAAAAAGTTTTCGTACATTTCCACGTAATCCTCAACGTCTGGGAAGGTGTAGAGAATCTCTGTCTCCGTAATAAAACCACGTGTCTGACCTTTTTTAAGCAAATGCAAAAGTTTCTCCGGGAGAGGAGGTTCTGATCGCACATAGCGCTCGCGCTTAACAGGAGCTTTTCGCACTATTGTCTTGGGAGACGCTTTAGAAGCGGATTTTTTTGCAACCGGTTTTTTGGCAGCCGAAGTGACCCTTCTAGCAACGGTCTTCTTTACAACAGGTTTTTTGACAGGCTTTTTTGCCGTCGATTTTGCCGTAGCAGCCTTTTTAGGGCGTACCACAGGTTTGCCAGCCTTGGCTGGTGGTTTCTTTGCGGGCATGTGGGGGGAGTCAATTACAACAAAGATTGATACCGGCGCGTTAATTCTTGAATCTGCGCAGGATCTTGTGCGTGCTCGGCACGCTTGAGCTCTGCCAAAACAGAGGCTCGTTGTTCACGTTTTGAGCGGTCTTTTACCTGGGAGATCAGGTCTTGCAAGGTTGCCATGTCGCTTTGTGAGGAGGATTCCGTTCCAACGTAGTGGTCGTAGGCAAGGGCAATCCTGTCCACAAAGGGAATCAGGTCGGGTTCTTGCGTAGCCAATCGTGCACGGATCACTTCAAAGAGTGATTTCTCAGGCGACAGATTGCCCGTAGTATAGACTAAAACGAGCTGCACGTAAAGAGCCTTATAAGGGGAAAGGCTCAACGTGTCCTCCGAAAGGCCTTCTACAAGCTGTTTGAGGCTCTCTCGGTCCGCTAATGCCAAGGAAAACAGGAGTTCCATGGTTTTATCTGAGATACTGGTTGCAGCCACGCCCTCTATCACAGGGTAGGCTTGCTCACGATGACGTGAAGCAGGTTTACTTACAGGAATACTGATTGTGCGCACGGCACCTGTTTCTACTTTTTTTTGACTTTGCGAGGCAACCATTTCCCGTACTGTGGCAAGCGGAACATCTACTGTTTCTGCAAATCGCTTCATCCAATGTTCCCGTTCAATTCGATCGGCAATTGCAGCAATCTCTGGCAAGAACGCTTTTCCTGCGTCCTTTTTAGCCTGCACAGAGTGAAGATCGATATTGGCCACGAGTCGTTGAAACAAAAATTGCATCTTGTCGATATGGTTCTGCACCACCTGCTGCCATTGGGCGGGATCTTTTTGCACCAAATCATCCGGATCCTTGCCCATGCCCTCCGGGATCATAGCCACACGCACGTCACACCCAAGTGAGCTCGCCAGACGCATCCCCCGTCGTGCTGCCTCAAATCCTGCCGCGTCTGCGTCAAAGGAAAAAATAAGCGTCGTTGTATAGCGTTTGAGCAATCCAATATGTCGTTCCGTGAGCGCTGTACCAGAACTTGCAACCACGTTCTCCACCCCCGCTTTGTGCGAAGCAACCACGTCCAGGTTGCCTTCTACAATCACGACCGCCCGTTCCACCTTAATTGCCGTCTTTGCAACATCCAATCCAAACATCAGGGCGCTTTTGTCATAAATCGGCGTCTGTGGCGAGTTCATGTACTTGGGCGAGTCCGCAAGATCCAACACGCGCCCCGTAAATCCGACCGTGTTACCGTGATGATCACGTAAGGGAATCATGAGACGATTTCTAAATCGATCAATCACATTCCCCGTCCCGCCCTTAGACCGCAACGCCACGCCCGCGTCGATCAACTCATCCACACCAATATCTTTTTGCCCGGCAAGCGACACTAATGCATCCCAACTTTTTGGAGCATATCCCAATCCAAATTTTTCCACTAACCCCGTATTAATTCCTCGATTCTGCAAATACGCTCGTGTCTCTTCCCCACTCTCAGACGTCAAATATTTTTGAAACACTCTTTGTGCAAAGAGGTTAATAGATTGCAACCGTGTGGTCTTGTCTGCGTCTTTACGCTCATACACCGGCAGTTCTACACCCGCTTTTTGTGCCAAGATGCGCAACGCCTCAGGAAATTCCACGCCCTCCATTTCCATAATAAACGCAAAACTGTCGCCTCCTTTGTCACACCCAAAACAATGCCAAATTTGCTTTTGACGATTCACATAAAACGACGGGGTCTTTTCTCCATGGAACGGGCAGCACGCCTTAAAACTGCCCTGTCCGGCGCCTTTGAGCGTGAGATACTCCCCTACCACGTCCACCACGTCCAACCGTTCTCGAATTTCTTCTTTGGGTTCCATGCCCCTATCTTATCACACCAAACAAAAAAGAAACGCTTCTGCATGCGATTATTATTGTAGCCATTTATCTAATAACGTTTTTCGATCAATCACGGCGCGTTTTATGGCTCGTGTCTGATCGTCAAAATAGGCAGTTCGTATTTCCTTCAAAACATCTTCCAACGTAAACCCTGCGCGGACAAAGAGCCCAGGATGTTCTGCTACTAATGCAGAGGTCGCCGAAACGATCCGTACCTCCGGGTCTTTATCAACAATTTGAGCAAGCTTTCGCATCTCATCCCGATAGAGAGAAAGCTTATTCTCTACGGTTTTACCTTGAGATGCATGTAGATGAATTTCTGGTCCGCTCCGCCCGTAGGTCATGAGACGATTAAAAACATAGGCGCCCGTGCCAGCTCCTCACGATCTTGGATGGTCCCGCAGGCCTGCATCGCCTGTTTTGTTTCCTCAATAACCGACTTAGGTAAAATCTCTCGGTCAATCCTATCAGCCGTCTTCTCTATTGCTGCGAGCGCTGTCGGAACAATCTGTGCTACGTCCTCCGATACCGAACAAAGCAAATTGACCGAGTCCTCAGCTTGCCTGTAAAACTCGGATCGTTTTTCTTGTTTTTGTATCCCCTCTTGCGAAGGCGATGACTCAAGAGACGTACAGGCTATCGCGTGACACTGATCACTGCATCCTGCTCTGTAAATTGTGCTTCGACGGTGATTCTCCCAGTATCAATCTTACTCATCATATATCCCGCTCCATTAGGATTCGTCTTCTGCGGCTCCTCAGGTATAGAGATTAGATATTCCTCTCGTAAAGTCAACGCACTTAAATCTATCAAATCCGTACAATCTCGGCCTTTTGCACAAATCTCTGTTGCTGTAGTTGTAATGTTTTTTGGCAATGAACCTTCGTGTTCAAGGGAATACTGATACACTGCGTTAGCAATCGTGCTCACATCGGTGCGGCGTTGAGTATTTCGTGTATCACTTAATTGTTTTTCCGGGTTAATGGCCAGAATCACAATTCCAACTATAATGCCTATTGCTACAACAACGAGAAAAATTTCGAGTAATGTAAGCCCATTTTGGAATCGAATATGCATAGACTCTCATTACAATATTTCTATAAGCTCATGCTATCAACTTCAACGTGTCCGGTAAAGACAAACCTGTGCACGAAAAACAAACACACAAGAACCTCGTGGCTCTTGTGTGCGATACATAAATGATTGATTAGTTGTTGATCGGAGCCTTGAATTGATGCGGACGTCCCATACCGCCGCGTCCTTCACGGGCTCGCATTCCCTCTAACGGAATGTTTGGAAGACCAAGCTCATCGGCAAAGGCCTTCATATCTTCTCGGTGACTCTCTATAGCATCCTTTCTCTCTTGCGGCGTTGCATCTTTAAGACTCTTTTGGAGTGCTTCCATCTCCTGATGTTTTGCCTGCAGCGCGTCAACTTGCTCCTGTGTGAGTTTGCCATCTGCGACAAGCGCATCTAGACGTTCCTGCGACTGTGCGCGCATCTCATCTTGCATCCTGGCATGCTGTTCTTGGAACACTTGCTGCACGTCGGCTACATCTACGTGAAACCGTTGTGCGATTGCCTCTTGAAGTCCGGCAAACCGATTTGCCGAATCCAGAGGCGCAGCAGCGAACGTAGATGCGACACCAATGGTGCCCATACCCATGACTGCCACCAACGCCGCTGCCATAAATAACGCATTTTTTTGCTTCATAATCGATGATCAAGAATTAGGGTGACATGTCATCTGCAGAGGTGTGCACAAGCAGGGTGAGAAGCAGAGCGTACGTTCTCCGCAAAAACCAATCCGTGCACCGTCCGTGTTCTGCACACTGTCGACGTATTCCTCACTTACAACTCTATCCAATCTCCCATGAAGAAATTATGAAGTCCTGTGGATAGGTAGAGACACGCGAACCGTGGTTCCTATTTGAGGTTTACTTTGTACTTCTATCCGCCCGCCATGAGCTAAAATCGTTCCACGTGCAATAGCCATCCCAAGGCCGCTTCCGCCCGTTTTACGCGATCGACTCTTCTCAGTTCGATAAAATCGATCAAACACATGCGCTACCTCTCGCTTGTTCATTCCCAATCCCGTGTCACACACTTCTACCACGCAGGATTGTTTCTCTTGCACGAGTCGCACCGTCACACTTCCCTCGTTTGCATTATAGGCAATCGCATTTTTGATAATATTTGTGAACACCTGCATGAGTCCCGCCTCGTCTCCCAACACAACGAGCGACGTATCGGCGCCCTCATCAAACGCTAGCTGGATGGATTTTTCGCGCGCAAGTGGCAAAAGGCGCGATACAGCCTTAGCGAGCAACGGTGCAAGCGCAACCTCTTCCTGTTTGAGCGATTCTGTATCCATCTCTTGCATCTTTGAAAGTCGGAGAAGATCATCCACAAGGCGTGTCATGCGATCCACCTCCTCCAAGTGGCTGTCAATAACAGCGTATACATCCGTCGAGTGCTTTTGTGTTCGTTGATTCTCCAACTCAACCTTGAGAATCGCCAGCGGTGTACGCAGCTCATGCGACGCATCACTCACAAACTGTTTTTGTTTGTCATATGCCTCTTGGATTGGTCGGAGTGTGATCCCTGCTAACCCGTAACTCAACAAGCCCGCTAACAACAGTAAAATGCCGTTGACCAGCACAATCGTGTCCTGAAAATCCGATTGAATCATCCGGTAATTAGGCGTAGGTGGTAGGCGACGTTGCACAACCACTTCTACTTGTTCTCCCTCTATGGCAAACCGCTGTTGCAGGCGACCAGAAAAAATAGACCGGCTCAGCCCACCGGAGATCAACAGAATCACCGCCAAAATAAGGACGTAGACCGCCGTGAGCGCAAACCGCGCGCGGCTAAACAGCGGGCTCAGCAATCCGATACCCCTTTCCCCAAACGGTTTCAATCCGTTTTGCATACGCTTTTGGTAATTTTTTGCGAAGGTTTTTAACATGGACGTCTACCACGTTACTAAATGAATCGAAGAAACGATCCCACACATGCGACAAAATGTCTTCACGCGTGACCACCAACCCCTTATTACGCAGGAGATATTCCAACACACCGTACTCGCGCAGCGTAAGGTCGATCTCCTTGTCTTTAATGCGCACTTTTTGTGATCGTGTGTCGACCTGTAAATCTTCCAACACAAGCACGTCCTGTGTGGCTTGCTTGGGTCGACGTAGCAAGGTGCGAACACGCGCCAGTAACTCTTCAAACGCAAAAGGTTTTGCTAAGTAGTCGTCTCCTCCCAAATCCAATCCCGCCACCTTATCTGGTACTGTGTCACGTGCCGTAAGGAATAAAATAGGCGTTTGGATGCCGTACCCGCGGAGATTTCTGCACACCTCTAACCCATCGCGACCGGGCAGCATGACGTCTAACACAATAAGATCATACCCCTCCACACGCGCGAGTTGCTCGCCCTCCACGCCGTCCATCGCCGATTCTACGGTATATCCCCGCGCCTGCAGACCCGTTACTAGGCCTTTATTGAGTTTTGGTTCGTCTTCCACCACTAAGAGTTTCATACCGTGTGAGTGTAGCGGAGAATTGATGAAGAAACAATGAAGCTCCGGTCACAAAGCTCATGCATTGACAAAAGGCTATATTCTTGAAAAAATTAGCACGCCAAACAAGCTCTGAATCCCCCAAAATAGTGGGATCGAAGGAGGAAGAGATGTCAGAAACAGTTGTTCGCATCGATTGCCACGGTTGCGATACCGATGGCGGAACAAAAGAAAAGGAATACATCAACTAACACTGCGTATGCGGTTACGGCTTGCTCCGTACCTCCGCATGCCTCCACCCATGTTTGCCAGTGGTAAGCACTTCGTGTACATTTTACCCTGTTTAGATATTGTATATGTTGGAATGTTAGCCAACATCGCTTTGCTCGTTGGCTAACGTGCCGCGGCACGTTGTGCGATGTAATGAAAAGTTTTTTAATTTTGCGGTAGCAAAATATCGCCAAATTAATTTTAATTTTTGGTTCTTGGTTTCAAGAATGTAAAACTATGTCAACAATAGAAATAGTAGGATTCTCGGCAGCGCTGCTTGGAGCCATTCACATGGTTCCTCAATTTATCAAGTCCATTACAACAAAAAGCGTAAAGGATGTTTCGTTCTTCATGATTGTTATCTATTTTTTTGCTACCGGCCTTTGGGCAATTTATGGTTATATGATAAATAGCCTCCCGGTGCTACTTGGGGATGGGTTTAATTTTTTAGTGACACTTGCTCAGTTGGTAGTAAAAATAAAATACGAAAAAAATGGATAAAAATTTCCGCGCCATCACACAATTGCGTGTATGCAGTTCCGCTACGCTTCACCAATATTTGCTACGCAAACATCGTATACTCGCACACGGTAAATGAAGTATACTTTTCCTTTTACGGGCAAAGTCCTTTGTTTTACAATAAAATGCAAATTGCATTTTCTTTTTTGATAGAGGGGAAAACTACTGAACCAAAATATTATCTAAAGCAGACAAAAAATCTTGCAGAACTTTCGGCTGTTCCATATCGATCCTAATATATTTATCATCAATATAAAGATCTGCCCCTGCCCGCAATTTAATACCTCTTTGCTCTAATCGTTGCTTGCAGTCAGAACCTGTTGTTGTCAGAAGCTCTATACAAGCAAAATTGGAATTAGATGGATGATAAACTGCAAAATCATTGCTCCAGGCATCTAAAATTTTTTGCGATGTTCTAATTTTTTCATGCGTCTCGCTTTCAGCGGTCACATCATTCATGCGAGCTATTGCTGTTTGCATACCATGTAGGTTTGTGGCATGAGCAAATGGATGTATTCGATCAGCAGTACTTTTTCTCAGAGCTACAATAGCCCAGCCACGATCTCTTACCAGTCCTCGCTTTTTTGACAAAGAATCAACAACAACTATATCTATTCTATCATCATGTTTATTTAATAGTTCTCTCGGTAAACAGTGAGAAGGGGTACCAATTAAAGTGATATCTATAAGAACTCTGGTTTTATCTGACACAGCCTCCAATATTTGGCCTAAATCAGCCTCAGATAATACTCGGCCTGAAGGATTATTGGGCACAGATAAATAAAATAAACTCGGTGCATTTCTTCTTAACGCTTCGACAACTTTATCAGTCGGGTAATTTATGCCATCAGAAGGAACGGATCTCAATCCAAAACCATATAACTTCAACATCCTCACAGCATCGAAATATTCCATGGAAGAAACCAATGCATCAGTTGGTTTTCCATCAGCATGAGCCAATGTACACGAAAACACGGCGTCCAATGCTCCTGTTGCACCATTTGTAGGAATAACTAAACCGGAATCAACCCGATAGTGATCAGAAAAAATCTCTCGAAGAGCTTTAAAACCACTCGTCAATTCAGCATAATCAGGGTGATATGTTAAATCAATCTTCATATTGCAGATTAGATGCAATATAAACACAAAGAACCAAACCAATCAAGCTTTTCACCATCCGTTCTTTATAAGGAGTTTTGACTCGCACAATTCACCTCTTTAGTTCTCCTCGTGTGCTCGCCAAAACAAATCCAATTTGCATTTATTATTGAAAAGCAGTTTTGCTATCGCAGAAAAAAGAAAAAAATATACATCGTACAACAAGGACTATGAGGTTCACTCACTTCACTTTGTTCCGTTTATTCTTACAAGTTTTGAACGTTAGCCAATATGTCCGTCAACAAGCGGCGATTGTCTTTGACCGTCTGAACCCGTCGCGCATGCCGCAGGGCATACGCTCTTACCCCTCACCAACCAAAAAAACGAGGCAAGCTCGTTCTTTTGGTTGGCGGAGAGGGGGGGATTCGAACCCCCGATACCTTGCGGTATACCACCTTTCCAAGATGGCGCACTAGGCCACTATGCGACCTCTCCAAATGCGTGGCGACTATAGCGTATTTCCACGCTCTTGTCCATAAAACCAAAACCCTGCGCCTAAACGCAGGGTTTTTAGAACTCTTAAAGCAATCCTTGAATAATGGATCGGATCTGATCTTCTGGAACCGCTCCTGGAATGAGCTGTCCGTTGATAAACGTTCCCGGTGTTCCGGTTACGCCAGACGCCGCTCCCCCGCTTTGTTCGTTGTTAATGCGATCGTTAAACTCTCCCGACACAAGACACGTGGAAAACTTCTTAGCATTAAGGCCAATGTCGGCTGCCAACTTCTCGTATGTAGCCTGTCCAAGCGTGGACTGATTCTCAAATAACGCATCGGTCATATCCCAAAACGCCTCGTTTCCACCAAGATCCCCCGCACACAACGCTGCCGTCGCCGCAGGCATCGCTTGTTGGTGAATACTTGTGAGTGGGAACTGTCGGTAGACCCATGCAACATCGTCGCCAAACTCATCCATCATCGCTTTGAGCGTTGGGTGGTGACGGCTGCAGAATGGACACTCGTAGTCCGAGTACTCAATCATCACGACCTTCGCCTTGCTCAAATCACCGCGAACGTAATCGTCCTTGGTAATATCAGGAACAGGTGCACCTGCAGGCGCGGCTCCGTTATTGGTTGGCTGTGCTACAAGAGGTGCGGCGTCTGCAGCACGTCCGCTTCCAGATGCTGCGAGCAACCCCGCTCCGCCCGTGCCTCCGGCGAGAACAAAGATAAATGCCGAGACAGCGATACCGCAAGCGATACCAAATGCGAACATGGTTTTTGGAGGACCATCCAGAAATCCTTGTTCTCGTGGGGTGTTTTCTTCCATAGGGATGTTTATTTATTCAGTTACGGGTGTATCTTATCACGCGCACGCCGTTGACTCAAGACATGGGAGACGCGCAATTCTCAAAGTTATCCACTTTTTTTACGCGTTGATTGCACACATTTCCAGATCCCCCACAGTCCAAGTCCAAACATGGCAACGGACACATATTGCGCTGGCGTGAGACCAAAATAGCGTGTGTCGATAGTCCGATAAAAATCCAGCCAAAATCGCACTGCTCCATACCAGACCCCAAACACGGCCAAGTACGCGCCCACCGGTAGCCTGCGTCGACTCATCCACCAAAACACGAGCGCCATCGCAAATCCATTCAACGAGAGATACAGACCGTGATCGTGCCGCGCCACGCCGTCGGGATATTGCACAGCAAGAATAAAATCCGACGCCGTCCCGGGATGGTCATGGATCAAAAAGCATCCAATACGCCCAATTCCTAACCCAATAGGCAGGCCAAAAATCGTGGCATCTGCATAGCGCCACACGTCCACATGATGCTTACGCAAATACCAGTAACTCATTAAACAGGCGCCAATAAATCCACCCATGACAGAAAACCCTCCATGCCACACACGGAAAAATTCCAACGGATCCTGCAGCGTCGCCCCAATCTCATACACAAACGAATGCACTACACGCGCGCCCACCATGGCAGCAATTACGGCATAGGTTCCAAGATCGTAGACAATTTTTTTGTTAAGCCCGAGCTTCTCGGCGCGCTTTCCCGACACCCAAAGTCCCACAGCAATACCCAGTGCAACCATGGTGCCCCAAACTTGGATTGGGAGCGGACCCAGGTGAATCACAGTTTGTGTAAAATATGGAATCATAGTGTTTCTTACTGTCTTAATCGGATCGTCACGTATCAATTCAACACACCCAGTCGTTTGAGAGCTCGATGATAGGTTTCCACGGTGCGTCCGGCCGTTTGTGCATCAATCGGGGTCGAGGGTTGCTCCTGCAGTCGTTGCGCAAAACTCGAGGCCTCGGGAATCCCTTCAAAACGCGTTTCATACTCCCGCACGCTTTCCAAATGATCCTCAATTGGCTGTCCCTCGTACAACATTTCTTTCACCACAAAATGCAAAAGCTTATCTGCCTCAATCACCGCAAATCGTAATTGATCACTCGCAAGCATACGATCCACCTCGTGCAGTTTCTTTTTGACCGCCTCGCAATCCACCGCATCTAATCGCAATTGATCATCCATGCCTTGCAGATGTGACTGAAACCCAATCGCCACCCCAATAACAATGAGGATCATGGCAAGCAATACGATTGCGGCGATAAGAAGCATTTAGACGTTGTTTTGATACCAATAGCCCATGTCCAACACGGTGGCGTCTGCGTTTCTAGGACCCATGATCTGCAATCCAACCGGCAGATCATCCACGTTACCGCAGGGGACAGATAATCCAGGGATGCCCGCCAAATTGGCGACAACTGTGTAAATGTCCGCCAGGTACATGGTCACCGGGTCGTCCATCTTCTCCCCTAGCGGCCAGGCAACCACCGGACTCGTTGGCCCCATAATCACATCTACCTCCTCCCAGGCATTGTCCATCGCGTCACACAGCGTCTGCCGTGCCGCAATGGCTTTTTTGTAATAGGCGTCCACATGACCCGCTGAGAGCACATACGTTCCAAGCAGAATGCGACGTTTAACCTCTGTTCCAAATCCCGCCGTACGTGTTGTGGCGACTTGCTCCTCGATTGTCTCTCCCGCAACCACAGATCCATATTGCAATCCATCGTATCGATTGAGATTGCTGGATAACTCTGCTGTGGCAATGATGTAATACATGGCAAGTGCGTACTCCAAAATTGGAAGGTTGAGCTCCACAATCGTCGCCCCACCCTCCTCAAACACCGCAATCGCCTCTCGCACACGTTTTACAAGCGCCGGATCTAAATTTTCATCAAAAAACTGCTTTGGAACGCCAATACGTTTACCCTTGACGCCATCAGAAAACTCCGGAAAGGCAATCTCTCCCTCCACGGTCGTAGCGTCCTTATCATCCTTACCGGCAATTACGCGCATAACCTCCGCAACATCCTCCACGTTGTTTGCAAACGTTCCAATATGATCAAGACTCGAGGCATAGGCCATCAACCCATAGCGAGAGATGTACCCATACGTTGGCTTAAACCCGACCACACCGCACATTGCCGCCGGTTGTCGTGTAGACCCACCTGTCTCGCTTCCAAGAGCCGCTGGCACAAACTCGGCCTTAACAGCAGCAGCTGACCCACCGGAGGAACCACCTGCGATACGCGTAAGGTCAATCGGATTCTTAGTCACTCCATACGCACTTGATTCCGTAGACGATCCGCACCCAAACTCATCACAATTGGTACGCCCCATCAAAATGGCATCCGCGGCCTTGAGCCGTGCAATCGCCGTTGCGTCATAGGCCGCTGTGTAGGATTCCAAAATAGCAGATCCTCCTGTGGCCGTTTTGCCCTGCATAAGAATATTGTCCTTAACGGCAATCGGAATCCCTGCAAGGGACCCTAGCGACTCCCCGCGTGCACGACGTGCGTCAATCTCATCCGCTTGCAACCGTGCATCCGCACCAAACACTTCTAAAAACGCACCAACGTTGTGATCCTGCGCCTCAATACGCTCCAAATAGCTGTCTACCACCTGTCGCGCCGTCATGGTCCCCTGCTCCATGTTTAATCTCAATTCTGCAATGGTCATACTAAGTGCGATCAATCACGGCGTGTGCCTCGAGTAAGTTATCGGACGTGGTGCTTGGGAAATTTTCTATCACCATTTTTCTCTCTGCAGGCGCTGCAGGAATGATTATATCCTCCCTGTACGATTCTGCGGCAACCACAGTGCGCGCAAACTCAACAGAATCCAATTTTAATCCTTGGAGCTTGTCGACATAGGATAGAATGCTCCCAATATCGTCCTGCAATCTCTCGCGTTCACTTGCATCCACGTGGAGCGAGGCGAGTTGTAAAAGTGTGTCAAACTGTTTGGTATCCATAGCTGTAATTACGTAGACAATGAGGCCAGCATAGCCGAAAATTGCTTCTCATTCAACACGGCCACACCAAGTTGCTGCGCTTTGGCGAGTTTAGATCCCGGATTCTCACCTGCAACAACGGCGGTCGTTGCCTTACTCACCGAGCCTGTTACCTTCCCGCCAAGCTGTTCAATAGATTCCTTGGCCTGCGTGCGTGTCATGGTCTCAAGCGTTCCTGTGAGCACAAACGTTTTATCTGTGAGTGCTCCGCGTTCTCTTCTTTTGGCCGGTACAATCACCCCACCATGTTCTCTAAACGTGTTCACCAAAGTTTGATTGTCTTGCCGGGCAAAGAATTCCACAATCGCATCGGCCACCGTCTCTCCCACATCCTCTACCGCCAGCAGTTCCTCTCGCGTTGCCTGCTGCAATCGATCAAACGTTAAGAACGTCTGTGCCAGCCTGCGCGCCGTCTCCCCCCCAACGTGCTTAATTCCAAGTGCCGTAATAAAACGATGTAAGGGAACCGTTTTCGCCACATAAATTGCCTGGATGGCATTCTCTGCACTCACCTCCGCAAACCCCTCCAACGTCAATAATTCATCTTTTGACATTCCGTATAGATCGGCAAAATTCGCTATTATCCCTCGCTCCAAGAGTTGCGCAATGGTTTTCTCCCCCAATCCATCTATGTCCAACACCTGCTTGCCCACCGCATAGGCTATTGCCTGCAGGCGTCGATCAAATGCATGAGGGTCCGCACAGTACAGCGCCACCTCTCCAGGTTTTTTATATACCGCTGATCCGTTGATCTGCGTCGGAGCCTTAATCTGCATCTCCTTGCCGGTTCGCATCTTGGTCAAAACGGCCACAACTTTTGGAATAATATCGCCCGCTTTTTTAATCACGACCGTGTCGCCGATTTTAAGACCTAGTCGCTCAATCTCATCCATATTATGAAGCGACGCGTGCTGTACCGTGGTACCCGCCACAAACACAGGTTCTAATTCCGCAACAGGTGTTACCGCTCCCGTGCGCCCTACAGACCAGACCACATCCAACAAACGAGTGGTTGCCTCCTCCGCGGGAAACTTCCATGCCACGAGCCCACGAGGTGTTTTGCCAATCACGCCAAGCTCACTATAGACATCGTTATTATTGACGCGTATCACCATCCCATCGATCCAAAACGGCATCCGCGCACGCCCCTTTTGTAAGGTTGCAAACATCCGTTCCACACCCGTGCGATCCGCAACTCGTTCACTATAAGGAGTCGTTGCAAACCCAAGTGCATTCAATAACGCCATCTCCTCCTCGTGCGTTGTCTGCCCCATGTCTGTAATTAAATCCCACGCCACAAATCGCAATGGACGTGAGGCGGCAATCGTTGCATCCAATTGGCGAATGCTCCCAGCTGCCACGTTACGCGGATTGGCAAACAGTGCCTCTCCCGTTTGTTCTCGTTCTTTGTTGAGTTGATTAAAGGCCTTTACGGGCATAAACACCTCCCCGCGCACAATGAGCGTCTGCGGTAAGTTTTTGAGGATTGGGTGTGCTTTTTTTTGTGCATCAATCGGTGTTCGCAACGATAATGGAATAGATTCAATGGTGCGAATATTATGCGTCACATCCTCTCCAACACGGCCATCACCACGAGTTGCGCCAAGGACGAGTTGTCCATTTTTGTATTCAAGCGAGACGGCGAGTCCGTCGAGTTTTGGCATGCAGTACAAATCGAGCTGGTTTGTATCGACACGCTCGCACACACGTGTATACCAAGCAGAAAATTCCTCAGTAGAGAACACATCTTCCATGGAAAGCATGCGTGCCGCATGTTCCACTTTTTGAAAGATATTTAACGCCTCCCCGCCCACCCGCTGTGTGGGAGAATCTGGCGTAATTAAGTCGGGATACGTTTGCTCCAACGTGTAAAGCTCATGCTTGAGACTATCCAGGGCGGCGTCAGAAATTCCCGGTGTATCTAACACATGATAGAGATAGCGCTCGTGCGCAATCTCCTCTCGTAATTTTTGTATTCGTGTCTGAGCCTCTTTGTGCGTCATACTAACAGTTGTAATAATAGATCACCCCAGACCAGCATAATAAATGTTGCAATCGCTAGGAACGTTCCAAATGGTACTTGATCGTTAAACGTGTGACGTCGCGTGAGCAATAAACCAATCCCTACAATCGCTCCAAGAATATAGGCCAATAACACCGCACCGATTCCGTGTGTAAATCCAAGCATCGCCCCAATCACCAGCCCCATACGTACATCGCCCGCGCCCAGTATGCGCCCCTTAGAAAAAACGTATTGAATTAAAAAGAACAGAAACAATACAAGCATAGCAAGACACAATTCGTATCCAGAACTGCCGAGGCTAATATTTGCAATTAATGCAAACACCATGGCGGGCAACGTGTAACGATCCAAAATCAACTCGTACTTAAAATCGTAAACAAAGACAATGAGAAGAAAAAGGGAGAAAATGATGTCTCGCACGGCATAGACCCAGGTAATATTCGTGGCGATATCGGGAGTCCATGTACCCGTTACATAGCGCCATACGTGAAACAGCACAAGCAGAACGATCGACACCTCAATCAAGGGATACTGCCACGCCACATAGGCACGGCAAGATCGGCAGCGATATTGCATACGTAAATCACCGACGATTGGTATGAGATCACCAGGTGTTCTTGGAACCTCACACACCACACAGGCTTTTTTTGGTCGCATCCACACCCATTCACTGTGTGCCCGAAAAATGAACGCCGACAGGAGACCTGCGAGAAGAATACCCACCAATAAGGCTATTATGTACACAATCATAGGGGTAGTTTAGCAAAGTTTGAGCGGTTAGGATAGACGCTTTTTAACAAAATGAATGAGGGGCCGGAGCCCCTCGACGTTGATTCCCCTTAGGGGATAGGAAACTCGAACTCATTGGAGATCACGAAGATCTCGAGCCGGAGACGGATGTTTTCTTCTTGCAGCGCCCGCGCCTTGGCCAGGAGGATGTTGAAGTGAACACGCATACGATCATCGTGATCGTGCACGAACACCGCCTTGGCACCCTTGGTGTCGTCTGCCTTCAGACACATGGACGCGCTTCGGCACAGGTTGTGCACCTCATCCAGAGTTCGTCCATTGAAGGCCGAGGCCATCAACTTGGTGGACATCCACCGATCGAACCGCTCGCGCTTTACAGGGTCATCGTCCCACGCATCGGCAAACAGGAGACCGTATTCCACCACCCGCTGTGCATCTGCGCGCGCCTCCGTGAAGGCACACCACAGTTGAATGGCGAGCGTGATGATCTCCTCCCTGTCGGTGGGCAGAGACAGGCCCCGCCACCGATAGAACGCGCCCACGTACCAGAGCAAGACGTGCATGGACATGGCACCGGATGCCATCGCGGGCGGGATGTCGAGCCCCGGCACTTCTTCCTCGCTCAGACGCATGAACAGTCCGTCGCGCACGTCGCGCCAACGCGTGGCCGCCTGACCAACCAAGACCGCACGGAATTCATCGCCGCCGGTCCGTGTGAGTGAACACAGCCACAGAGGGTCGCGAACACTGGTTCTCCGCTGCATCCCGTAGGAGGAGAGGAACTCGTCCAACACCGTCGCCGCCGTCTGTGCACACAGCGTCAGCATCTCGCTGCCCGCGGCATAGCCTAGCAGCGCGTTGGTATAGTCCAACGCACGAACGTCAAACGTCGCAAGGACGACACTTCTGACCACATCCTTTAACCCCACCATCCGGGCCGCCGCAAGCGGGAACATACCATCGAGGATGGGCACGATCGCCGCTTCTCCCAATGCCTGCCTGAGCGCCATGGCGAGTTGCTGACGCCATTGGTCAGATCTCAGCAGTCCCGTAACCGAATCGGTGGTGGCGTGCTCCAGCGCAGCAAGTAACTGGCCACGCTCGACCGCCAATTCGTCCACAGTATCCACAAACGCCCTCAACGACGTTGCCACGGAAATCTTGTCTGCAACACCCGCGTTTCTCAGCGCTGCTTCCAGTGCCTCATACAACTTCTGCAAGTTTACATCTGCAATGTCCGACTTCATCTTCCGCTCTTTCTGCGTTGCGCATGAACGTACGAGGCCGGCGTCCTGAGGTTCCAGGCGCCGGTCGTAGAAGTGCAGCCCGAAGACCGCGTGGGGGGGTAGAGCGAGCTCAGGCCGTCGCCGGCTTGAGCTCACCCCCGTTGGAGGGAACCTCCACGGGCAGGTCGAGGACCTGCCCGTGACGAGGACGAGGGTAGTCGCGCACGCTCGCGCGCGACTCGGGGCCGTCCACCTTGGGGGGCGGCGTGTAGGGGTTCAGGGCCATGCCAGTCTCCTCGTGCAACGGATTGTCGCCCACCAAACATACAACAAAAAAACAGGCCTGTCAAGCCTGTCTCTTACGATCAGTTGAGCACAAATTGCCTAAAGCGCGCACACGCCGCTTGCCGACGCCTGAATAGGCGACCCAGGACGCGCGCACACCAACCCTTTCTCAATAGCCACCTGAGGAATCGCCCGCTCGATCACCAAAGAAATCACGTAATTCTCTCCATCACTCTCATACGCATAGACCTGCAAGTCCGATCCCCCCAACCCGATGCCCGTCTGACTTGGCACAGGATTTAAAAACACACGACCCGTAGACGAGCACGTTGGCTGGAACCCAGAGCTACTCAAACAGAGCGCCCCACCGTTTCCAAGAGCAATCTTCCCTTCCGTCTTTGGATACTGATTTTGTTCATTGTAGTACAGCTCCAATGCCGCCTGTACGCGCGAAACATCGGAAATACGCTTATAATCACGCACACGCTCACGCGCCGCCGACAACGAGATTCCTGTTGCAAACAACAAAATACAGAAGATCCCTCCAATAATGAGGCCCTCCACTAATGTGATTCCTGATGGTTTTTCCATAGACGGTTGCTTGAATGCATTGATTATACCACTCCGCTGTCTAAAATGCGCTGTACCTTCTCCACAACCTCGTTGGGTACAAAGTGACCTTTAAATAAATAAGCGTCCACACCGATTTTCATCATCTTCTGTACGGTCTCTCGGTCCTTTACCTTTGTTAATATAACAATCGGGAGTGACCGATACGCACTCGCGGGCGCCTTCAACCGCTCCACGAGGTCCTTTGCAGAGTAATCATCTCCCTCAATATCGATAATAAACAGGTCCACACCCTCGTCCTCCAAGCATTTAGACAAATCGTCCGCATGCTCAATGACGGTTGTTTTCCATCCACGCGACTCAAACTTACGCGCGTACAGGCCCGCAAAAAATGGATCGTTCTCCAAGATACAAATATGTTGTTTTGCGCTCATGCCAACTCGTACAAAAGATGTTGAGACCAAGCACCACCATCCCACACAGCAACCGGTAATCGTGCAATGTGCCCTGGCGCCGCCCGTAAGAGTCGATGTGCCGTATGCATAATGTCATCTTCATCATTCAAATAACATCCCACGCGTCTACCAATAACCAAACAACTTACGAGTGTCCGAACGGGTATGTTTGGATGCATTTGGACCACAAGTGGCATTCCCTGCCCACGCACAACAAATCGATGCGCGCGATCTCCAATTACCGTATGCAACAACGGAAACTCCGGCGCCCCAACAAAAAGGCCGATCGGCTCGGATCGTTGTTGCCACGCCTCGATCATACTACTGTTTCTTTGATTTGGAATCCTTCTTGACCTCTACCGGAGCGCCCTTTGCCGCATGCATCGCCAACCCAAGCGCCACAGAGAATCGCGGACCAATCTCCTCGAGCATTGGCCGCATCGCCTCATTGATCTGTACGCGCGCCCATGGGTCTCCTACAAACGTTCGCACGTTCAATTTCTCCGTCAAAAATGTATCCAATCCCAACAACAACGCAGACCCACCTGTGAGAATCACCTTTTCCACGCGATCTTTATCCGACAACTTAGATTTTGCAAACAACTCCATGGCATAGGAAATCTCATTCACGATTGGCTGAAATAAATCCACCACCGCCTTTGGAACATCGCCGTTCTCTGTATGTAGGTCTTGCTTCATCTGCTCGGCCTCCTCCACGGCAATCCCCATTTGTTTGGCAATCTCGCGTGTGACCATGGCGCCACCTACTTTAATACTACGATTCAAAAAGGGAATCCCTTCCTCTACGATCGTCATATTTGTTCTAAACGCCCCCACATCCAAGACCATAATAGGACTCTTGTCATTACCGATCAATGAGCGGATAAGCGCAAACGGTTCTGTCTCTAAACTAGCCAAATCTAATCCTGCATCTTGGAAAATCTGTGTATAGGTCTGCACCATTTTTTTCTCGGCACCCGTAATAAGGACACGCACATTTTTATCAGCAATGGATGATGTGGTGATCTTTGCCTGTTTAGACGCCGCGACGTCTGCATCGAGAATAGAAGTATTCTCTCGCCCAACACGATCCAGTATTTGAAAATCGATCACCATTTGATCCACCGGCAATGGCATTAACTTACCCGCCTGACGTTCCACGAGTGCCCGCGTCTCCACGGGATTTTTGACATCTGGAATGGCAATAATAGAGCTAAACACCGAGTGAACCGGCAACGACGCAATCACGTGCGTCGATTCAACACCTGCCTGTTTAATGAGTTCTTTAATATGATCCACCGCCTCCTTTGGAACATCCGTAAGTGCCGTGTCGACGACATCTGCCATTCGCGAAGTAGAACCATACGTCATCAATTTATAGGCACCATGTTCATACAACAATTCAACGAGCTTAATCCCGCCCGCTCCAATATCGATTCCTACAAATCGTTCTTCTTTTTTTGCAAACAAACTCATACACACGTTTGATATTCACTGAGGATACGAACGTCAACATTTCCTTACACGTCGCCTATGTAACCCTCTCATTCTATCAAATTATCGCGTGTGTTGGTCTAGGACCTTGTTGACAAGTGCATCGGCGTGCGTATTCTGCTCGCGCCGCACATGGGTAAATCGAACGCGTTCAAACTTAGACGCCAACTCGCGTACCTGAATCCACAATTTTGCAAGACCTGGATTTTTGACGCGATACTGACCATTTAATTGTTTGACGGCAAGCTCTGAGTCCATATAGGAATCGAGCGTCGTTACGCCGTGCGCGAGTGCCAACTCTAATCCAATAATAATCGCCGTGTATTCTGCAACGTTATTGGTCTCCGTTCCTAAATACAACATCGCCTCGTCTATCACCTCTTTGTTCTCATCAAACAAAACAGCACCAGACCCAGCTGGTCCTGGGTTTCCACGTGATCCTCCATCAGTGAACAATAATGCATGCATACAAACGTTTACCAATGATCAAAATTATTGGATCAACAACCTCATGACACCTTTTGAATGTCCACGATCTGTAGTTGAATCTCTCGATTCCCATTCCATTCATTGACGCCAATCTCATAAACCAAGTCTATTGTATCACCCATCGTCAGGTCTTCCGCCAACCATCCCCATCCAAACCCAAT
Source organism: Candidatus Uhrbacteria bacterium CG10_big_fil_rev_8_21_14_0_10_50_16 (assembly GCA_002774875.1). Lineage (NCBI taxonomy): Bacteria > Candidatus Uhriibacteriota > Candidatus Uhrbacteria bacterium CG10_big_fil_rev_8_21_14_0_10_50_16. Next base: position 40,225 of record PCYM01000001.1, on the reverse strand, counting down.
ACAGGACCTAATACTGCGAGTGCTTGTGGCGACACTTAATCGTAAATGTGATTGTGTTTTACCGACCGTTTCTGCCGCGATCACCTGCACACCAGAAGCCAAAAACGTTGGCGTTGGATTGCCCATACCGTGTGGTTCCATGGCAGACACACGCTCAACAAGTTCCCAGGTAACATCCGATAGCTCCAACTCTGCGTCCACGTCCAAGATTGTTTTCCCTGCGTCGTCCGTTGCATGTTCGGCTGCAAATATGTTCATCGCCTTCACCCACGCGGAAATCTGCGGTTCCAAAAGCGTAAATCCACACGCCTCCGGATGTCCTCCACCCCCTACCATGAGTTCTCGACACGTATCCATCGCCTGCACAAATTGGAACCCCGAGGGCGCACGACCCGATCCCACCACATGCACACCTACGCGTGTCATGACCACCGACGGCTTTCCAAGCTGTTGCGCAAGCTTTCCAGCGACAAGTCCTGCAACGCCTACGCGTGTTTCATGATCCACAACCGCAATAAATGCGGCCTCGGTGTCCACCATCTCCAAGGCACGCTTTGTGGACTGTTCTGTAAGCTTTTGTCGCTCGGTATTGATTTGATTCAGCTGTTCTGCCAATGCGTCTGCACGCGACTCGTCTTCCTCGAGCATAAGTTCCAATGCCACGTCTGCCTTTGCAATTCTGCCAGCTGCATTAAGTCTTGGCCCAATTCTAAATCCAATATCCGTGGTCGTAAGCTTCCCCTGTGTCAGCCCTGCGGCGTTCATGAGCGCAAGCAATCCAACACGTTTACTTTTATTTAGCACCATTAATCCATACGTCTCCAATAAACGATTTTCGCCCGTCAATGGAACCATATCTGTGACCGTTGCGATGGACACAAGATCCAGCAACCATTTTTCTAACCCCAAAGGAATTGGCGCCTTCCTGGATCTTCCGTGCGCATAAAGTGCGCAGGCAACCTTAAAGGCCACGCCCACCGCCGCGAGTTTCTTGAATGGATAAGTTTCTCCTGGCACCAACGGGTGCACCGTGAGCGCAAGCTCAGAACAGGTTTGCGGTAACTGGTGATGATCCACCACAATCACCTCCATTCCAAAGGCATACGCAAGCGCAATCTCATCCACGTTTGCAATCCCGCAATCAACCGTAATAATAAGGTTCACCTCCATCTCCTTAAACGTCTCTACCGCTGCGTAGCTCATTCCGTACCCATCTCCTTCTCGCGATGGTAGATACCAACGTACCCGCTCCTCCTCAAATGCCTTTATACCCGTACGACGACAAATTTCTTTAATGGCTGTCACGAGTACGGCCGTTCCACAGATCCCGTCTGCATCATAATCTCCGTGAATCACAATCGTTTCCCCTTTCTCCAACGCCTGGTAAATACGCTTTACGACACTCTTCATTTGTCGAAACAAAAACGGATCATGGAGATCGGTTCCATAATCAGGATTAAAAAACGCATAAATTTCCTCTTGTGATCGGATACCACGATTCCACAATAATTGCATCAACACGGGATCCAATTCTGGAAATTGTCGCAAGGCATCTTCCTCCACCGGCGTATGAAGATTCCACGTCGCTGTTTGTTTCTTCATACAAAATCATTCACAACTAAGCCACACCCACCCTACTAAAATCCAATCGCGATGGTAAATCCAACCATGCTTAAAATCACAACAAAAGAGATGATAGCAAACACGCGCTTAAGCCACTTGCTTTTGTACATATTACAATGAGGTTATTATAGGATTATACATAATGTATTCTTCTACTTGCGTTCCGTGGTCCCATTGATCCAATAATTGACCCATTTTACCCTCAACCTGATAGCGGTCACCAATTTGATAGGCGCAATTTGTAGTCTCATACTCCATTTGTACACCTTCTTCTGTACGTACCAATACTTCCTGTCCAGAGCAACTCACTCCGTCCAAATCAACCACGCGACCCGTAGACTCCTCTAACCCAAGATGCACAACACCCGTATTGCAAGAACGGCGTGTTCCCACTGGGTCCGACTCTGCAAGATCACATCCAATTTCTGTTCCACTAAAGCCAATGTTCACCAGAACACCCGTTATTTGATCAGAAGTTCCTTGTAGAGGGGGATCCGTAATCACCGATAGATCCGTGAGATCATTGCCCGTATCCACAACTTGGAACACACAACCAATACCCAGCACGACAAGCAAAATAACGATCGAATATAGAAATGATCGACTTATCCAATAAGACATACTTATCGCTTTAATACTTTTAAATAGGCACTGGCGGGGATTTCCACTTTTCCATGTCCCAAGGCAGCCATTTTCTTCTTTCCCTTTTTTTGTTTCTCGAGCAATTTACGTTTTCGCGTGACGTCTCCGCCATAAAGCTTGGCCGTCACGTCTTTACGCATGGCCGAAATACGATCCCCTGCAATAATGGCACCTCCTATCATCGCCTGCAATTTTATCACAAACTGCTGACGTGGTATCTCATTTTTAAGTGTATGAATAATTTTCTTTCCAACCTCATGCGCTTGATCTCGATACACTAGTGTGGAAAGCGCCTCCACAGGGTCTTCCGCCACAAAAATATCCATACGCACCACATCTGCCGGACGCTCGTCAAACGCCTCGTAGCTCATGGATCCGTAGCCACTCGTTGCCGTTTTAAGCGCATCATAAAAATCTACAATCACCGCCGACAACGCCATTTCGTAATGCAAAAGCGCTCGGTGCTGATCCAGGTATTCCGTGGTTTTGTAAATTCCACGTCTGTCCTGCACAAGCGCCATGACGGCTCCAATGCGCTCCGTTGGCACCACAATATCCACACGCGCCCAAGGCTCAAAAACCTGTGCAATCTGACTTGGATCCGGAAGATCGAGCGGACTCTTAATAATCAGTTCCTCACCATTGGATTTTTGCACACGGTATCGCACACTCGGCGTTGTAACCACCACGTCCACATCCGACTCCCGCATGAGGCGTTCCTGCACAATTTCCAAATGCAACATGCCAAGCAAACCACAACGGAATCCAACACCAAGCGCCCCAGATTGCTCCGGCTCCACTGTAAGAGACGCATCGGACAACTGCAACTTTTCCATACCCTCACGCAATTCCGTAACATCACCTCCATCGCGCGGAAAAATACCAGCAAACACCATTGGTCGCACCTCTTTGTAACCCGGCAACGGCGTTACGTGCGTACCCGGCAAGGTGATCGTATCTCCAACGCGACAGCTCACAATATCTTTTAACCCAGTTACTATATAGCCAATTTGCCCCGTCGTGAGGTCGGCGTCAGGGATACGTTGTGGAGAAATGTGTCCAAGCTCTGCAATCGGCGTCACAACTTCTGTGGCAACCATCTTCATTTGCTGTCCTTTTTTAAAGGCGCCATCCACCACACGCACGTAGGCCACCACGCCTTGATAATCGTCGTAGAACGAATCAAAAATCATCGCGCGTGGTTCGGCGTTTGTGTCACCTTTGGGCATAGGCACCTTCTCCACCAGGCGATCCAACAGCGCTGCAACGCCCTCACCTGTTTTTCCGGAGACTGTCAAAATATCTTCTCGTGTGCAGCCAATGAGTTGTTTCAGTTCCTCGCTACGACTTGCCACGTCTGCCGCCGGCAAGTCGATTTTATTGAGCACCGGAATCACCTCCAACCCCGCCTCAATTGCCATATATAAGTTTGCAAGTGTTTGCGCCTGCACACCCTGTGTGGCATCGACCAACAAAATACATCCCTCCACAGCGGCAAGCGATCGAGAAACCTCGTAAGCAAAATCCACATGCCCCGGTGTGTCAATGAGATTCAACGTGTACTCCACACCATCTTTGGTGTGCTTCATCCGAGCCGGTTGTAACTTAATGGTAATCCCCCGCTCTCGCTCCAAGTCCATGGTGTCCAGGGTCTGTTCTTTGAGCTGTCGTTTGTCCAATGTGCCCGTTAACTCTAAAAGCCGATCCGCGAGGGTCGACTTTCCGTGGTCAATATGGGCGATAATGCAAAAGTTGCGGATGTGTGATTGATCCATAGAATAACCCGATACTAGCGCTATTTCCCCTATTTGTCGAGTATTTACCCTGTACTTCATTCTCTTCCTTTTCCAATTTCCTCCAAAGAGGCAAACTATTGACAATATGAGGACTTTTTGATAGTCTTTCTTCGTGGAACGCTCGTGGTGGTCTTGGAACAACCACCCTCGCACCTGTCTTCCCGAGCTTTGGCGCGTTTGTGCCCGCTCGGCAATTGTCTCCATGTCCCCAAGGGGCCAGCGAGAGACGGACATATAAATTGACAAAATCACATAGGGTACCCGGCCCAATATACCGGGATAAGTGCTTTTTTGGTGATAGTTTAGCAGGTGACGAGCGTTCCACACCTCCTCTTGAGCGGGCCTTCGGGTGCCGCTCTTGGTGTTTTTATTTCCTATCTCGTGTAATTGTACTGTTATTACACAGCCACCGCGCTGCCAATGAGGACGTCTTGGTGGTAAAAAACAACAAACTGCCCCGGTGCCACAGCCCGCTGTGCTTGATCAAATTGAATGTTTAACGTCGCCTGCCGATCCACATTCCCCTTCTCATCTACGTAATCTCCTTGTATCGGCGTAACCGTGCACAACTGATCCTCTTGCCGATAGCGAATTTTTGCCTGGCAGATAACTGGAAACACCGGCTCTGCCCCAGAAACCCAATGGACATCCATCGCATGAATCTCTCGTGCGAGCAACGCCGGATCGTCCTCATGTCCCACTACCAATTCATTCGTCTCCAATCGTCGATCCACCACATACCACGGCTCACCGCCACCAACACCCAATCCATGTCGCTGCCCAATCGTATAGTATTGAATCCCTTCATGTTCTCCAATCACCTCTCCGTCTGTGGTCACAATCGGTCCCGTCTGCGTAGGGATTCGCTCCTTTAAAAACGTTTGCATATCCACCATCCCAACAAAACAAAGCCCCTGGCTATCTTTTTTCTCCGCAGTTGCAAGGTGATATTTCTGCGCAATGCGGCGCACCTCCGATTTGGTGAGCTCGCCCACAGGGAATACGGCTCGACGCAATTCCTTCTGACCCAACCGACATAAAAAATACGATTGATCTTTATTGGAATCAACACCCTTTAATAATTCAATAGTCTCCCCCTCCGTGCGAATGCGTGCATAATGGCCAGTTGCCAGCTGACTACATCCCAACGCGTCTGCCACATTCATAAGTAAGTCAAACTTTACCTCACGGTTACACATCACATCCGGATTTGGTGTGCGGCCTGCCGCATACTCGGCAATCATGTATTCATACACACGCTCCCGGTATTCTTTCTCAAAGTCGTAGACATAAAAATCAATTCCCAGACCTGCCGCCACACGCTGTGCATCTCGTTTGTCCGTCTCCCAATCACATCCGCTCCAATTTTTCATAAACGCCCCCACCACCTCATGCCCCTGTTCCAAAAGCAACGCAGCGGCCACCGACGAATCGACGCCACCGCTCATTGCCACTAAGATTTTCCTGGGGGAGTCCTGCATATCGTTGCCAACCTAGCACGGTTACCCTTATGAATCAAGGTGCAACCGACGAGTTATTCCTCCCCAAACGTGATCATCTCACCAGGTTTAATAGGCCTTGCCTTTGTATCTGGCTCTGTTTTTGGTTGAACATCTGCAGCCGGCTGTCGTATGACGGGTTGCTGATCTCTGGGTGTGTCTGTCGACCTCGATGGATTGGAACGTGATCGAGAACCTCCACGATCGCCTCCTCCATCTTGTGTTGGCTTTTTCCTTCTGCGTTTACGCTTCTCGCCCTCACGCCGCTCACCTTCTTGCTTGAGAACATTCAACGAGGCCCCAACGACAGACTTTACCTCTTCCTGTAGGCGCGGTGCAGGACGCTCCACTTTTGGAGACTCTACGTTTGCAGGTTTTGGAGTCGGTGCTACCTCTACACTCGCCGCTGGTGCTCCAGACTCCTTCATTTCCTCACGCGCCTTAGCAAGTTTTACTTCTAACTCCTGTTTTTCGGTCTCCTTAGCCGCCCTACGATCGCGTTTTGTACTATCCTCATCTTTGCGACCAATAATGTCCCCTTCCTCATTGCGTACCGCCCACAAACCATCCGTTCCCAATTCTGCAACCGATCCGATGGGCTCCAGAGTATCACTGTAAATAATATCCTTGCGAGGATCGTATGTACCGTCCTTCTTGGCCGCTCGCACCATCTCTTTTCCTTCCTCACTGTAAATTGGCCGTCCGCGATCCAACTTCACTGGAATCGAAAACTCTTTTCCTGTCCAAGAACATTTGTATTTATGTTTGACCTTCGCCTGATTTCCGGACCCTTTTGCCTTTGCCTGGTCCATGAGTTGATCAATATCTGCATCCTCCAAACCAGTCCATTTAATCACACCAGCCTCCACCTCAGACCGATCAGCCGAATAACGCTCACGACTCATCCGTATAACTTTTGCTTCTGATCCCGTATTCTGTGCGATCGGCGGAAGCGTGGTCGCAGAGAATGGAGGAGACGCCATTCCGTCGATCATCAATTTTAAATACACTTGGTATTTTGGCAGGTTAATAATATCCTCCGGCGTAAATCGTGGCATGAATTCTGTCTCTAGCTCCTGCGCGTCTGGTGCACCCACACGAAACACCGTCATCGTGCCAACGTTACCCAACACGGCATCTCGTACCTCCTCCGTTAACTGTGCAATATATTGGTGTGCGACGATTAGATTGAGTCGATATTTACGCGCCTCGGACAAAATTCCGGCGAATGATTCCGTTGCAAAGTTTTGAAACTCATCTACGTACAAATAGAAATCTTTTCGATCTTTCTCTGGCATGTCCACACGTTCCATGGCCGCTAGCTGTACCTTATTGATCAACATTCCGCCAAGCAAACGCGAATTATCCTCTCCAATACGCCCCTTAGACAAGTTGACCAGCAAAATTTTCTGCGAATCCATGATTTCTCGCACGTCAATCGTCGATTTAACCTGTGCAACGATATTGCGAATCACGTCGGACGACAAAAACTGACCTACCTTGTTTTGCACGGCCGCCACCGCCTCTGTTGCAAATTTCTCTGAATATGCCGCATACTCCATGACCCAGAACTGTTTGACCACAGGGTCCTTGATATTTTCAATAATGGACCTTCGATAGTCCGGATCGGAATACATACGGTTAATACCCAACAACGTAGAGCCTGGGGTATCCAACAAGGCTAAAATCGTATTGCCCAGAATATACTCCATACGAGCCGACCACATGTTCTCCCAAATCTTCTTAAACACACTCATCAAACCAGAGGCGACAAGATGTTTGTGGCTTCCAGACACTTCATCTAACACGTTAAACCCAACCGGAAAATCCAAATCCGCCGGGTTAAAGTACACAACATCATTCAAACGCCAGCTTGGAATAAAATCAAGAATACGCTCCACCGTATCTCCATGCGGATCCACATAGCAAATCCCGTGCCCGTTATAAATGTCTTGCAACACCATGTTCTCCAAAAGTGTTGTTTTACCAGCACCGGTTTTTCCAACAATATACATGTGCCGGCGTCGATCGTCCGTTTTAATCCCAAACTTCTGACCACCTTGTCGAAAGTTGGTTTTAGCGAAGTAGGTGATTTCATTTTCATGGTCGTGGATACGAGCCATAGAGGTAGACGGTTAAGGACGTGCGGTCAATAATTACACAGGAAGGTTGGGCGGGATAAACGGTTGCTCCTCTCCATAGGTCTCATCCGTGTCGCGAGGTTGATTCTCATCTCCAGGTTCAATCATGGGCTCGGTGGGCAAAATATCCGCAAGATCGTTATTGTAAATTGCGCCGACATCAACAGGTCTTGCAACGGGTCTTCCTTGCTCATCAACCTCGATCAACTCCTCAGATGGCAAATCTTCCGATTCCCCAACGCCAGGTTTTGGCAAATAGGTTGGCGCCTCGGATCGTTTAGACTCCGTACGCGCCATAAGAGGTGCATGTGATTCGATTGTTGGGAAGTGCCACAGGGTCGCTAATTCCTCCACATTCAAATACATTGGCGTACTTCCATGACCCCAGCTACGACCCTTTAGGGCTTCCATGAGTTCTCGTTGCTTACGTCGATACTCCCAAATCATCCAAAAATAATCGTCACGTGGCATGGTGTCTGCATCGTATTTAAACTTATTCATCGCTGGATGCGTAAACAATGCGAGGTACCCTTTCCAAAGCGTGTTACGACCACCCTTATTGTACGTCTCGTGCCGTGACACATAGGCCCAACGAATCTTACATTCATACCCTGGTTTTGCGAGTTTTTTGGTCACACCATCAAGCTGGGTTTTTTCTGTGTTCGTCGGCACAAAAAACATTGGACGTTCAGGCTTTGCAGCCTCTCCCGCTTCAAAAACGCCTGCGCCTAGTTGTGTTGCCGCTTCTTTGATGATCCAACCAAATGGCGAGAACAACAACTTTAACAATACAGAGCCCGTGGAGACCGCTTCCGGCTTATCTCGTCCATAGGTTTTTAAAATAAAATCTTCTCCCTTTTTAGACCACCCGCCGTCGCCACCTGGGTGCACAATCAGATGAACCCAGAACTGCTCTCCTGGTCGCAACTTTCCCATGAACTCAAACATTTGATTGAGTGGATCCTTGAGTTTTTCATCCTTGCTCGCCATGTGCTCAAAATCTTCGTAAGTACGAATCGGCAAATAGCTCGGCTCCTCCAAAATAATCTCCCCTCCAAACATTTCATGTGTCTCGTTTGGAAAATCACCTGGAATATTCTTTGTATAATCCTCCACCTCGGAAATCTCCGCCTCCGGATATTGCGAGTAAATTCCGGCTTCCAAATGATCACGGAACCGCGCCTGCGTGCGCAAAAAGAATTGTGTATAGCCATCGATACTCACGATTTCAAAACTTGTCGCCGTGAGAAATTTCCCATGCAGCCACTCCTCTTTCTTTGTAACCACGGACTTTGTTCCCTTAACAATCGCAAAGATGTTTTCCACCGCTTTTGGCGACTGCATGTTCATTGGAATGTCGATTGCCAAAACAGACCACTTAAGTCCGGCGGCGTATTCTCCTCCTTTTTTATCCAAATACAATTGCTTAATCACCCATACAATCGTCGTTAAAATAAGTAACGCGCCAATTGGCATCAGGATATACAAAAGTAGCACGTCGGGCCGCGTCACCGCCATGCGTTGCAAAGACGAAAAATCAGTCACAATTTCAAACATAGATGAGACCAGTATACCACGTTGTCTTTCCCTGTCTGCTGCTTCTAATCCTACTTACACACACCACAAAACAAAACGAGGTCTCTGCGACCTCGTTCATCTACACACGCACTAAGAACGCTTTCTATCCATCCACTTTTGCCACGTTACCAGTAACGGTGACGCAATGAAGATCGACGAATAGGCTCCCACAAAGATTCCCACCATGAGAATTAAGGCAAAATCTTTTGTTGTTTCCCCACCAAATAGGTACACCGCGAACAACGCGAGTAGGGTGGTTAAGCTTGTATTGATCGAACGGGCGATCGTCTCATTCACAGACTGATCCACAACGGCTTCGAACGTGTGATGATCTTTCATGAGGTTCTCGCGGATTCGATCAAATACCACAATTGTATCGTTTACCGAGTATCCAAGAATCGTCAACAACGCCGCCACAAACGCCGTCCCAATCGAGAAATCCATAAAATGACCAAGAAGCGCCGCGACACCCAATGCGATAAGCACATCATGGAGTGCTGCAACAATCGTCAAAAATCCATACTTCCAACTTTTTACTTTGCTTCCCACCTTACGGAATGACCAAGCCACATAGGCCACAATCGCCACGAAAATGAGAACGAGTGCCCACAGGGATTTTTGCTTCAACTCCTGTCCAATAACAGGGCCAATAGAGTCAAATCGCAATTCATCCAATTCTCCAAATGTCAACAATGTCCCCATGAGTACCTGATGTTGATCTTCCGTGAGCGGAGGTTGACGCACAAGTAATCCGCGTTCATTACTTGGCTGTACCTGGCCGCTTGTAAAACCAGCAGTTTCGACAGCTGTACGAATATCCGTAATATCTGCCCGATCCTGTGCATATTCCACTTCCAGTAGGCTTCCTCCTGTAAAATCGATTCCAAGATTAAGCCCAAATATCACGAGGAACGCGATACTGGCAAGAATCAATCCTCCGCTAATACTGAACCAAACGGTTCGTTGTTGAATGATCTTCATAGGTTATTCTCGCATCTTTTTTACCCCGTACAAAAACGGTTTATTGAGGAGTGGCCAACGTGCTGCCAGCGCCAAAAATGCGCGTGTCACCACCACGGCTGTCAACATACTTGCCACAACTCCAATCCCCAAGGTCAACGCAAATCCCTTAATAAAACTCGAACTGAAGCCAAAAAGGATCACACACGCAATAAGGGTCGTAATATTTCCGTCGCGGATAGAAGACCAGGCACGTTTTACTGCTTCGTCGATCGATCGATCAAGCGGCCGACCAGACGCTAATTCTTCTTTTAATCGCTCAAAAATGAGTACGTTTGCATCCACCGCCATTCCAATCGAAAGGATAAGACCAGCGATTCCTGCAAGTGTTAATGTCACAGATCCCATTTTAAAGACAGACAGAACAAGAACTCCATAAACAACAAGTGCGGCGATCGCAAGAAGCCCCGGTAACCGATAGTAGAGCAGCATAAAGAGAGCGATCAAGACAAGTCCAATGGCGCCCGCCATGAGGCTACGCTCCAATGAGATAGCACCTAGTGTTGGACCTACCGTTTGTTGAGAGATCAATTCGATAGGTACCGGCAACGCACCTGCATTAAGCCGTTGCGCGAGTGTTCGCGCCTCCTCGATAGAATCACTTCCCGTAATCTGCGCCTGACCGCCGTAAATAGCATCCTGAACAACCGGCGCAGAAATAACCGAACCGTCCAAGAAAATGGCGATCTTTTGTCCAATCAATTCTTCTGTCAACTTCCCAAACATTTCTCCGCCCTCGGAATCGAACGTGAGCGATACCAACGGTGTGCCTGTGTTTGAATCAAACTCCACGGATGCGTGTTTAAGATGTGCACCGCTTAACTCCGTATTTTCCCACTGATTATTCCCTTGCAATGCAGCGAATATTTCACTTGTCAGCTCGACAGGCTCGCCGTCGGTGCCCACCAGCGTCGCATTCCCGTCTGCATCTGTTGATACCGTAATTCCCTCCATTGGATCTGGTGCATCTGGGTCCACGGCAGCTGGCCGTTTGAATTCCAAAATCGGTGTCTCTCCAATTTGGTTAATCGCTTCATTCACGTCCTGAATTCCAGCGAGCTCAACAATAATACGTGTATCCCCCGTTAATTGAACAACCGGCTCGGCAACACCAAAGGCATTGACACGACGTTCAATAACGTCTCGTACACCACGCAATGCATCTGCACGTTCCGACTCGCCCACCTGAGACAAATCTGCCTCATACACAAGATGCGCACCCCCCAACAAATCAAGACCTAGATGGAACGGCGTTCCCTTAAATTCCAAACCAGTCTTCCCAACGGTCGCATTCCACTGTGCTGGGAACATGTACCCAAGTCCAATAACGGAAAGGAGAATGATCCCAATGACACCCACAGGTAATCGCCATTTTGATGGTACAGAAGCATTGATTTGCTTATGTTTACCAGCCTCCTTTTGCTGTTTTCGAAACTGTTTGTAAGCCATGTAATCAGAATAAAAAAATGAAATGAGGGGATTGAAGGCGGTTCTACCCGCCAATACAGCTCGGGCGCCATTGTAACGCCCCTGGTGAGATTAATCAACCAACGACAGTCTTTTTGTGTGTAAATAACTTGTCCCAAACCAGAAAACACCCATATTGCACCAGAAGAGGAAGATATTTAAATTTCAGCACGGTCCAGGCGAGACTGCGGTGTGTATCTTTACTGTCACAGAATTGTTCCACGAACGTCTCCTGCTCCCGCGCGATAATGGCAAACATTGCCTTAAATGACCTGTCACGCCTCATTTGATCCCAGATCCACCGGTAACGCATCTGTCGACGATAATAATCTATAAGATTAAATTCTGTGTTCATACGCTCCGGCAGTTCTACCAGTGCCTGTGTTTCTCCATCCAAAAATCGTGGAATCAGCCGCGCAACAATTTTTGCCGATGCCAACGACCCCTTAATACCATCTGCAGCAAACGCCCCGCAATACCCTGCTGCATCTCCAATGAGCACACGATTTTTGTGCGTCACACGTTTTACAACCCCACCAATGGGAATCAAGCTCCCAAACGCATATTCCGACGTCTCAATAGACCCTTCGAGCGTGATCGTGCCGTTGTCGACAAGTCGCTGCGTAAACGTCTTGAGCAACTGACTCGCCGCACCTCGATCACTCATCAGCTTTGCAAGGCCAATACGATACGCCGAGCGTCCGTTTACAACCGTTGGCGAAAGCCACCCGCCATACCCCAAAGAAAATTCACCAAACCAATAGTGATAAATTGTCTGCTGCGGAATCGGTCCCAGATTCACCTCTCCAAAATACACACGTTCAAAGCCAAAAAGAAACGATTTGTTCTGATCGAGCTCCGGTGTCACCTGTGCAACCTTGGAATGAGAACCATCGGCGCCCACAAGCACTCGACACCTCAATTGGTGAGAAGGCTCTCCTTGAGCTTGCAGTGAAATAATAACGTGATCATCCTCATCCACCGCGTTCATGAATACCGTTTTTGTCTTAACGGTTACGTTTGATGGAACGGTATCGGCCATGGCACGCACGAGAGCCTTTGTATCGGTTTGATAAATCCAAGGTTCCGACGTTTGCGACACAAAGTAATCCTTAAAATCCGGCGCTACCACACAAATCGCCGAAATGGGATTGGTGATGTAGTCGTCAATGGGGAAAAACGTTTTAAACAAATCGTAGGTCTTTGAAGTAATGAGCCCCGTGGATTCAACACTAGATCCGGCCGCCGGTTTTGCATCCACAACAAGAACCCGCAGGTGACCTGGCAGATGATGCGCCAATGTTAAACCTGCAAAACTCGCGCCAACAATGACGACGTCGTATTGATCCATATTACAAAAGAATCTTGGTAAGTTCATCGATCGTATCCACAATACACAACGGCGCCCCGAGTGCGAGGATATCCCGTGTGTGGACGCCCCACGTAACTCCAATAGATGCCGTACCAACCTCTTGCGCCTCTTTTACATCGCCAAGAGTGTCTGTAATGAATCGCGCTTCATCAGGAGTCACTTGATACTGATCGAGAAGTCGCTGTATTTTAACCGTTTTCTTTTTGTGAATATCCGCGCCCCAAACTTCCTGAAAATACGAACGCAGGCCATGCCGCTCTAAAAAGGTCTGAATAATGTCGCTAAACCCGGAAGAGACAATCGTAAGCGTGTGCGTCTGTGCAAGGTTGTGGACGAGTTCCTTGAGCCCCGGTACAGGATCCATCGTCTCAATAATCGGTTTGTAGAGTTTAAAAAAGGGTTTTTCCTCAGAAACAACCGGGTCATCAGAATAATGTATGTTCACCTGCTCAGAGTCAAACGCGTTTCCGTAAAAATACGTCCGCCAAACTTCCCGCGTCAGTTGATCTCCCTCTAATTGTTGGTGGATCGCAAAACACGGCTCCGCAGAGGCCACTATCACCCCATCAAAATCAAACATCAGTAGCTTCATAGATGCACAACCTATCATCTTCTGTTATCCTCCGCAATGTTTGAATATCTATACCTATGCTACTACAATAGATCTACTCTTAATTCATGATCTGTCGAACTTCCAGAAAATAATTATGATTCATCCGGCATCTCATCAGTAGTGGAAAACGGTGTCCTTAAAATCAGTATTCCAAAACTCACCTAGTTCCTATTAAAAAACCTCCCTGCATTGGGAGGTTTTTGGTTATTCCATTCCATGGCACTTTTTGTACTTCTTCCCCGATCCACACGGACACGCGTCGTTACGTCCTGGTTTTTGATGATTACTCACGCCTGCCTTTATAGCCTCGCTAATCTTTGCGCGCTCTGCCAAGGACGGCGTATGGGCAATCCGCATGGCATCCTTTACCTTAAAAATGGAGTACACCACCTGTTTTTGCACCTCTGACAGCATCACCTGGTACATAGCAAAGCTCTCACGCTTGTACTCCACCAACGGATCACGCTGTGCATAGCCACTCAACCCAACACCACTGCGCAATTTACGCATCGCGGTTAGATGTTCCACCCACAACATGTCGATCGATCGCAATAACAACTGCTTCTCCACCGTTGCAAGTTGGGAACGCTCCGCAAACAATCCCTCGAGATCCTTGTACGCTATCTGCGCCTGGCCCTCCAATGTTTCAATCAACTCCGTGCGCACCACTGCGGCCTGCGCAGCCTTCGGTGCACCAATACCATTATATGCCGTAAAACGTTCCTTTAACTCCTCCGGAACCGGCACAATGGTCTGCATGGTTTCAAAAATCTCCTTTACATTCCAATCCGTTCCGTCTGCCGTATGGAACGACACAACATTCTCGATCTCTTCCGTAATGTGATCCAAAATCATCGGACGTGCCGCCTCTGGCTCCTCCGTTGTATTAATGTCTACAATCTCGTTACGAATTTCATAGGTCACAGAACGCTGTTTATTGAGGATATCGTCGTAATCCAACAAACGTTTGCGAATGTCAAAGTTGTGACCCTCCACCTTCTTTTGTGCCCCTTCCAACGCTTTTGTAATAACTTTATTCTCAATCGGCATATCCTCAGGGACGCCCAATCGCTCCATCATGTTCTTCATGCGATCAGATCCAAACACACGCATAAGGTCGTCCTCGGTCGATACAAAGAACTGCGTTTCTCCAACATCGCCCTGACGGCCAGATCGTCCACGGAGCTGATTGTCAATCCGACGTGCCTCGTGACGCTCCGTTCCCACCACATACAAACCACCTAACGCGAGAACTTCCTCATATTCTTGCTTTGTTGCCGGAACGCCTCCCAACTTTATATCCACACCACGACCCGCCATGTTGGTGGCCACCGTCACGGAACCTTTGCGCCCTGCTTGTGCAACAATCGACCCTTCTCGTTCGTGGTTTTTTGCGTTCAACGCCTCATGCGGCACACCCGCCTTGGAAAGTGCCTGCGACATCTCTTCGTTCTTCTCAATAGAAATGGTACCAATGAGCACTGGCTGCCCCAGGGCCTGCCGCGTTTTAACGTCCTTTACAATAGCCTGAATCTTACCAGCCTCTGACTTGTAAATTTTGTCTTCATGGTCATTACGGGCTATGACCTTATTGGTTGGTATCACGATCACGTTCAAATCATAAATCTTTTGAAACTCTTCCTCCTCTGTCTTGGCCGTTCCCGTCATGCCCGCCAATCGCGAATACATGCGGAAATAGTTTTGGAACGTAATGGTGGCCAATGTCTGACTTTCTTGTTGTACCTCCACACCTTCTTTCGCCTCGATCGCCTGATGGAGTCCTTCCGAAAAACGACGTCCCTCCATCATACGACCCGTAAATTCATCCACAATCACAATCTCTCCTTCGCGTACCACGTATTCTTTATCACGCTTATACAACACCTCCGCCCGCAGCGCCTGCTCCAAATGATGCACCAAGTGCACACCACCGTCGGCATAGAGGTTTGCAAGACCAAGAGCTTTCTCCACTTTCTCAATTCCAGCCTCCGTAAGTGTAGAGACTTTCATTTTCTCGTCAATATTATAATCCACGTCCAACTTTAACAATCGCACCACCTGTGCAAATTGTTGGTACATGGCACTGGACGTTTGAGACGGCGCAGAGATAATCAATGGCGTGCGTGCCTCGTCAATCAAAATAGAGTCCACCTCGTCAATCAAACAATAGTTAAGGGGACGTTGCACGCGCTGATCCGGATTCTGCACCATGTTGTCGCGCAGATAGTCAAATCCGAACTCATTGTTGGTGCCGTAGGTGATGTCCGCCGCATAGGCATCTGCACGCGCCACAGGTCGCAAATAATCATGGTGAACTTTAAAACTTCCCGTAACATCTCGATCGGCGTCTTCCACTACTTCATCCTGCACGATCGATTTGTCGTACACAAAGCCACCTTCGTGAGAAATGACTCCCACGGACAATCCCAGGAAATCAAACACTTCACCCATCCATGCAGCATCTCGCATGGACAGGTAGTCGTTAACGGTTGCCACGTGCACACCTTTTCCCTCCAATGCATTCAAATAAACTGGGAGTGTTGAGGTAAGTGTCTTTCCTTCTCCTGTGCGCATCTCGGCAATGTTGTGATGATGCAGCGCCATCCCTCCCAACAACTGCACATCGTAATGATATTGTCCCAAGGTTCGCTGTGCCGCTTCACGGGCTGTGGCAAACGCCTCTACGAGCAAATCGTCAATCAAAACGCCTTCCGCCAAGCGCGCTTTAAAACTCACGGTTTTCTCCTTTAACTCTGCATCCGATAACCCACGGTAGCTGTCTGCAAGCGCATTGACTGCATCCACACTCTGTTGATAGTACTTGAGTGTTTTCTTACTGGAATCCGTTAAAAATCGATCTAAAAAGTGTGCCATAATGCCGAGATTGTAGGTCAAAGGAGCATTTTGGTCAATAACACAAAGGCCGCCTGTAGGCAGACGACCTTTGCGGTCGCGCCTTCAGGCGGCAGTTCAGCGGACGCCGAGGACGGCGGCCAGGCTCTCGATCGCCACCTTGCAGCGAACCTGCCACTCCGGCTGGGTCTCCGGGATTTCATCCGGCTCCTCGTGATCTAGCCACTTCATGACACCCACGTCGGACACGGCGGAGTTGATGCAGCCGGTAGGTCCCGTGTCCGTGTAAGTGCCCTTCCCCTCCCAAACGGAGAGCCTACCCGGGAGACTCCACATCCGATAGGCACGTCCGGCGTACGTAAAGCGCACGCGGACGGAATCGGGGTCCCCGGTGTTGTAGTCGTCCCTCAGCGTGTCCCCACGAGTACGCCGTACAGACCTTGGCATAAACGAAGCCCTTCTGTAGAGCGAAGCCGTGTAGCCAATTGAAGATTCAACATGAATCGCCACAATTGGCACACATCTTTGGCGAAACAAAAAGGAGGGAGAAAGAATAAATAGATTGCTTCGTGAAACGCGCAATGACGACCAGGAGAGCTTGCAGGCAAGCCTGTAAAACAAAAACACCCATCCACAGACGGGTGTTTTAAATCATCAATCCTAGTCTTGCTCGCGTCCAAATCGCAGAAACTTCTTAAACGATCGGCCTGCGCGGGTGCCAACAGATTTTTGCTTCTTGCGCCAATCAACAATCTGACGTTTGAACTCTTTTTGCACTTTGTCGATAGCAGCATACAAATCCTCTGCCTCGGCAGTCGCATGAAACACCTCGCCTTGGATATCCGCGTTAAACTCCGCGTAAAACACATTTCCTTTATTGTGATGCTCCGACGGCTTTCCCACCTCCACTGCCACGCTTGCCGGCTGTAATCGTTTTACAAGCTTGGAAAGTGGTGCAATACGTTTGTTGATATGTGCTTCGATCGCGGGGGTAAGATCGATATTCGTGCCTAAAATTTTCTCAATTTTCATAACAGATCGGTTATGACTTACACCGTTAGTATACCCTCGTCCGCAGGTGTGGGCAACGACCGATAATAGTCCGCAATCCATTCACCGAGTGTGTCCCCTTCCACACCCGCAAGATCACAGTAACGCATAAGATTGAGCAACATCGCCCCCAAATGCGCTCGAGCAACTTCTGTGTCCACCACCTCCGTTCTCCCCGTCTTCTTTTCCAATTCTGCCAGTGCTGCAAGTTCCTCCAATATCTTCTCGATCGGCTCCCCACGCAGAGCAGATGCATCCATCGTTTGCTGTTTTGCGTGTGCCCGCCAGTTGATCGAGATAAACAAGGCTAATTCCGAAAGTGGTCCCATAGATTATGTATCAAACCCAATGAATTGAACCTCCTCGTGTAATTGAATCCCGTACGCATCTCGCACTTTGGATTTAACCAGTGCAATGAGCTGCATCAGTTGATCCGCCGTCGCTGTGCCATCGCTTGTAATAAAGTTTCCGTGAAGCTCACTAATCGCCGCCCCTCCAACGCGCGTGCCCTTAAGACCGAGACGATCCACCAACCAGCCGGCGGGAATACGCTTATTTGTAAGAAACGCTTCCGGGATATCATGAACCCTATCTTTTAACTTAGCGATATCCTCGTCTGCCACAAAATCGACATTCTTAAACGCACAGCCGGCGCATTTGACGTTCTTTGGTTGAGAATCCATGCGACAGCGAAGCACCTCATTGATCGCCTCACGGTTGAGGTCCACCTCACGTGGCTCAAATAAAAACGTAGCGCGCAGCACAATCCACGGAACGTCCTTTATTTTGCTGTGACGATACCCCATAACAAGGTCTTCTTTTGCAATCGTCTGTACTTCTCCCGTTTCTGTGTTAAGGATATCGACCGAGACCAACTTATCTTTTGTCTCTCCGCCAAAGCAACCCGCATTTCCGCGCACGGCACCACCAATCGTCCCTGGTAGTCCAATCCCCCATTCAAATCCTGTAAGTCCGGCTTCTCCCGTTTGACGTGCAAGGCTTGATGAGAGCAACCCAGCATCTGCCACCACCTCTCCTGTCTCGTGGTTAATGCGAATGGAACGGTTACCCATCTTGATTACGAGCCCGTTGAATCCCTTATCACTCACAAGAATATTTGTGCCGCCGCCGATCACCACCCATGGCACGTTCTCATCTTTAGCTAATTGCACAAGACTCGTCACCTCCTCTGCTGTCTTTGCTAACACAAAATAAGAGGCAGGTCCTCCAACGCCATAATGCGAATGCGCCGCCAGAGGTTCACCCCGTTTGAGTCGATCACCCAAGAGCGCTTCTACTTGTTGTTCAAATTGTGTGTTCATACGTTTTCCGTATTGATCGTTACGTGTTCAATCATACCAGATATCAACACATCGCATTGACGTCTATGTTATTTTCTTCCTTTTTTTGGATCATAAACTTGTAAAACACCTGCAAAGACGATCGTGCCAAACACCATAATCATCGTGGCGAGCTGTTCTAGGCTAAGAATAACGGCAATCAACTCTCGCTGACTTACTCGTTCCTCCACAGTAAATGACCGTGACCAATACCGAAATCCTATCATCCCTACCCATCCCAAGACAACAACGGCGTACCCCGCCCAAACCTTCCAGGATGATTTGCGGTAGATAAATCTCATCGGCCAAACAACGAACGTTCCCACTACCAATAGAACCGATCCAAGAAGAAACGATAAGATAAGCCAATATTGAATTACGATTGCAAGGGTCGAAAACGTTGGAACTTGATCCAATCCAAACGTCTCACCAGGCGACAAGGGAGCAAACATCATGAGCCAAACAAGAAAACCAGCAAAAGAGAGTGCCATGAGCCCCAACCCAACAAGCGGCATCCACATTCCCCAACGTGAATCAAAGAATTTTCTTAATGAGAACTTCATACTACTTAATCAATGTCCGTGCGAGACGATCAATGTCTCCCGCACCCACCATAAGTAAAACATCTCCCGGACGAACAATCTTTTCTAATTGAAATTTTACCGCCTCTGCATCTTGCGCATAAATAACATCTCGGTCAACCCCACGCGTTGTGTCTGACTCATGAATCGCCTCCACCAACTCCGCACTCGATGTTGCATGGTCCTGCTCGTTACGGCCGGCGACATCATAAATCTCTTGGAGCACCACGACGTCTGCTTCCTCCATACTCTGCACAAACTCATTGAACAATCCACGTGTTCGTGCGTGTTGATGTGGCTGAAAACACAGAACGATTCGCTTGCCCGGCAAAAATGATTTTACGCCTTCCAACAAGCTCGCGACCGCCGTTGGGTGATGTCCGTAATCGGAATACACATCGGCTCCTTTCCATAGACCAAGATGTTCAAATCTGCGCCAAAGCCCTGGGAATGATTCCAAGGCTTGCTTAATCTTATCCCCTCGCACATGCAACGCCGATGCCGCCAGCGCCGCCATCATGGCATTGTGCACGTTATAGTCGCCAGGATAACGTAGATCAGCCTCAAACACTTCCGCATCTTCCTTAAAGAGATGAACCCGTTGGATTCCCACCTCACGTTCTACCTCCGCATGTGCTGCCGCGTCCTGTCCGTAAGCAATTAACTGAATATCGGATCGACTCAACGCAATCTCTTTGATCAATAATTGCGATTGCGCATCATCTGCGTTCCACACAAGCGTTCCACCTTGCGGTAACTTTTCTACAAACTGCTTCATAGCCGCACGCACGTCTTCTACCGATCCATAAAAATCCGGGTGATCAAATTCTATGTTGGTGAGCACAATCATCTGCGGATCCATATGTAGCATGTGTGCCATATGCTCACACGCCTCGGCGACAAACACATCGCTCATTCCAACGCGCAAATTTCCATAGGGGAACGACGTTACTTTTGACCCAACAACAACCGTTGGGTCTAATCCTGCTACCGTGAGGATATGGCCAAGCATAGCGGTGGTTGTGGATTTCCCGTGTGTGCCTGTAACCGCAATGAGATTTGACCCCTGACTCACCTCACCCAAAAACGCGTTGTAGGTGATTTCTGGTATATCGAGGTGTCTGCCACGAATACGTTCCTCATCATCCAAGGGAACCGCGCTTGAATACACAATGAGTTCAACATCCTTTCCAATAAGTTCCGGCTTGCTGCCAATGCCAATTTGCACGCTCATATGGCGTAATTCCCTGATCGTCTCCGAATCCTGGACATCTGAACCCGAAACATAGGTACCGCATACCTTTAAGAGTTTGGCCATCGCGCTCATACCAATTCCTCCAATGCCAATAAAGTGGACCCGTTTGTACGTTTTCATGTCTCTATTCTAGCCTATTTCCGCGCCTTCTACAAGAAATAAGCGTTGCAGGATACGCAGGAGAAACACATGCTTGTTTAGATCAACTAATTTGCATCGCATTTAATGCTCCCACCAACCCTCCTATCCTCTTGAAACTTCCCAAAAAAACAGCTATCCTCCCTGCATGAAAACATCCATCTCACAACTCCTTGAGCAAGAAGAAGCCCGCCAACGCGGCGGATTAGAGCTCATTCCCTCGGAGAACTTTGTCTCCAACGACGTGCTTGCGGCACTAGGCTCCGTGGCCACCAACAAGTACGCGGAAGGCTACCCCGGTAGGCGTTATTACGGCGGTTGCAGCGTGGTGGACCAAATTGAACAACTTGCCATTGACCGTGCCAAGGAACTCTTTGGCGCCGAGCACGTCAACGTTCAGCCCCTCTCAGGTGCACCTGCCAACCTCGCCATTTATTCCGCCCTCTTGGAACCCGGCGACACCGTACTTGGGATGGACTTGAGCCACGGTGGACACCTCACCCACGGTCACCCGGTCACGTTTTCTGCAAAAATCTGGAACTTCGTACGTTATAATACAACCCCAACGGGCGAGATCGACTACGCGCAGCTCAAAGAACTTGCGCACGAACATAAACCAAAACTCATCCTCGTGGGGTACAGCTCCTATTCACGCGACATTGACTACGCCGCGATTCAAGCAATTGCGGACGAGGTTGGTGCACTTACCATGGCCGACATCTCTCACTTTGCCGCAATGGTAGCAACGGGACTCATGAACAATCCGGTACCCCTATTTGACGTGGTTATGACCACCACACACAAAACGCTCCGTGGCCCGCGCGGTGCCATGATCCTTTGTAAGGAAAAACACGCAAAGGCAATTGATAAATCTGTCTTCCCAGGATTGCAGGGCGGTCCGCATATGAACAATATTGCAGGCCTCGCCGTTGCCCTAGAAGAAGCATTGGACCCAAGTTTTAGGGACTACGCACAGCAAATTCTTCTCAACGCAAAGACACTCGAGGTGGAACTCAAACAGCGTGACTACACGATCTGTTTTGGCAAAACGGAGAATCATCTCCTCCTCATTGACCTCACCAATAAAGGCCTTGCAGGGAAGGACGCGCAACTTGCCCTAGACGCCGCCGGAATCACCGTCAACAAAAACGTGATTCCAGACGATCCGCGATCTCCCATGGACCCGTCCGGCATTCGCCTCGGAACGCCAGCACTTACCACACGCGGGATGAAGGAAGAAGAGATGAAACGTGTCGCCGATTTTATTGATCGCGCTATCCTCGCCCGACATGATGCAGATACGCTCGCCGAAATTCGCGAGGAGGTTAAACAATTCACTACACCGTTTCCCCTATGGGACAGATAATCAATGGTCGCAAGATAGCAAAAAAGATTCGCAATGAACTCGGCCATAAGATTCTCTCAGAGGGAATCGACGTAGGGCTTGCCGCAATTCTCGTTGGAAGCGATCCTGCCTCCCAAACCTACGTTAAACTCAAAGCCCACGCCGCCGACAAAATTGGCATGCGTTTTGATACACATGAGCTCGCAGAAGACACGACCACAGATCAACTCCTGACGCTTATTGATTCACTCAACGCAGACACGCACGTCCACGGCATCCTCGTGCAACTTCCCTTACCCAAGCACATTGACACTAATCGCGTAATTGCGGCAATCGATCCAACCAAGGACGCGGACGGATTCCAAGAACACAGCCCGCTCACGCCTGTCATGGCGCAAGTCGTCGAGACACTCTTGCTCTCCACGCTCGAACCACTGCAAGAGAAGCGCGCGCTCATCCTTGCAAATACACCAGACGTATTTGCACCACCCATCGCTCAAATCCTCTCGCAACACGGCGTAGAGACAGCAGCAGCAGAGCCCGACGACGCAGAGGTGTCCGCCGAACTCAAAGCAAGCGATATTGTGATTATTGCGATCGGCCGGCCGCACTGGCTCACCCCCGACAATATTAAGGAAGACGCGATCCTCATTGATATCGGCATCACAAAACAAGGGGATGAGATTCTAGGAGACGTCGACCCCACCTGCGACGCCGTAGCTTCCTGGCGCACGCGGGTTCCGGGAGGTGTAGGACCCGTCACTGTTGCGCTCCTACTCAAAAATGTCCTCGCCTGTTACGCATTACAAAAAGACGTCTCTTAGGAGGCGTCTTTGTTTTGACTCATGGCCAGGTTTGGGCTCGACAATCGCGGGTGATCGCCTCCAGACGTCAGGTACGCCGCAACAAATAGCGTCATAATTTCTAACAAATACGACCAAAGAGAGAAATACGAAAGTTGTGAAATGGATCCTCCTTGAATAAATACTAACGTAGCAATATCTAACAAAAAGACGAGACCAAACCACACAATGATCACCTCATACCGCTGACGCCAGGTAAGCGCAGGTACGCCTCTAAAATACAGCCAGCTAAATAGAAGTGTAAAGATAATCGAGAAGATCAATCCTCCAAACACCACATTCCCCTGTTGCAGATAGTGCGCCGAAAATATAAAGAAATAGACCATCGCAAGTCCGAGCAGATAATGTGTAACAAAGAAGAGGATGAATCGTAGCGGTTTCATATTACCGAGTAAAGGAGAATACTAATTCTATCATCGCACCAAGTAAAAACAGTAGAAGAATTAACCAGCAAAACCATGTTGGAATCGCGAAACATTTATTGGGTTCTGTACAATACCGATTACGAACACGAATATAGAGTGCAACGGTAATAATCCCAATCAACCCCCCAAAAACACCTCCGGTAAAACTCATCACCTCAATAAAATCGCGTGCGCCGGCCAACATAACGATTGCCGGGACACTCAAGGTTGCAAACCACGCAAACAACCGCGTAAATTTGTAGTCGTATTCGAGTAAATCTTGGACGGATATTGCCTGAATAAGAAAGCTTGTAGTCACCGCCAAAAATCCAAACACCGATCCCAAGATGAGAATCCAAGGACCCAACGCTTCCCCAAGTCCAACAACCGACGCCTCCGTCGTCGCCTCACCCGTCACACCCACTACAGCCGTCACAAATAATCCATAGAGAACAACAACCAAGATCACACTCCATGGAACCACCACACGCATGGACGTCTTATAACGACCGAGCATGCCCTTTATTTCTGGAATAATCGTAATACCACCTAGGGAGAACAACACAACCCCATACGGCAAAAAGATATCAAACCCATCCAACGTCATAAGGTTTGCGACCTCCACGCTAAACAGGCCACGCACAATAATCACCACAAGAGCCACAAGGAGTGCACCCACAAGATAGATTTCTGTACGTGCAACGAGTTTTAATCCCCTCAATGCAATCAAAAAACCAGCGATTAAAAAACCTGCTTGATAGAGCACAACATCCCCTCCAATTATTGGAGATAAAAGTGCATGTAAGAATTCTGCCCCCACGAGCACGTAGGCGACAATTGCTCCCCATGCCATGGCAATCATAACAAACGCGGACAACATGCCCCATTTTTTCCCAAAATATCGTTTAACGTAGCCGGCAAGTTGGTGATGTCCTGGTGTTTGCAACGAGACTTCCGCCATCATCATCTGTAACGTCATGGTCACAAATCCAAGCACGACGAGATACGTCATGCCAACAAAAAAACCCGCCTTTACAAACGCAAACGGCAGACCAAAAACACCAACACCGATCATGGCGCCAACAAGAGACTCTCCGGCGCTTAATTGCGCCTTTCTCACCGCGGATAAATGGAACATGTTTATTTTCACTCCTGAATGTGTGCAGTATAGCACACGCGACAACTAAATTTCTTCACCCTTTACGTCACGCGATGCATTTTTTCGCGCCTTGAGTGCAACCCACGCCTCATAGGTGAGCCACGCAAGTCCAAGCTCATCCACAAACGGAAGCGCGTCGGGCATCAGCCAATCAATGATCGTCACCACCAGCAATCCTTTAAACACCCAGCGTAATTGCTGCGTTGTGAGTTTTTGAAACGCAATATCTTGTAGCCATTGTTGCATAGGCCCTCAGTATAACAGAATTACCCCTGCTTTTCTTCTTATCTCGCCTCTGTGGACAATCTGCGCACAAGCTGTTGAGTCCGCGCATTGCCGCGAAGGTGCCTATGCGGTAAGATCTTGCTACATGGCCAGCGAGATCAACAAAGTTCCTCCGCATAACGAAGAAGCCGAACAATCGTTTTTGGGCGCGCTTTTGATTGATCCAGAGGCGATTATTAAGGTTGCTGATCACGTGGATCCCGAGCAATTCTATTTTGAAAAGCACCGCAAAATCTACGGTGGAATGATTGACCTCTACGCAAAGCATGAGCCGATTGATCTTCTCTCGCTTGGTAACCGACTGGATGAGATGGGAAGCCTCGCTAACCTGGGTGGCAGGTCTTACTTGGCCGAACTCACTAACATCGTTCCAACGGCGAGTAACGTGGTGCACTACGGCGACATCATTCAAAAAAAAGCCACGCTCCGACGGCTTATCTCGGCGGCGTCTAAAATCTCACAACTTGGATTTGATGAATCCACGGACGATATTGCCAGCGTGCTGGATCAAGCAGAGTCCACCATGTTTGGCGTGGCATCCACACACCTCAAACAATCGTTTACACATATCCGTTCCATTTTGGCTGACGCGTTTGAGCGCATTGACACCCTTCACAAGGAACGTGGAAAATTGCGCGGTGTGCCGTCTGGATACGTAGCGTTAGACAATCTACTCGCCGGATTTCAAAAAGCGGACCTTATTATTCTTGCCGCACGTCCGTCTGTGGGAAAGACCGCCTTTGCCCTCTCGCTCGCACGTCACGCATCTGTAAAACTCAAAATTCCCGTGGGGCTGTTTAGTCTGGAAATGAGCAAGGAGCAGCTGGTGGATCGACTCATTTGTGCGGAGGCAGACATTGACCTGTGGAAACTGCGCACAGGCAAACTCTCTGATCGCGACGACGACTTTCCACGTATTGGGCAAGCGCTTGGTGTTTTGTCCGAGGCGCCGCTCTATATTGACGACTCCGCATCGGCCAACATCATGGAAATCCGTGCTAAGTGCCGCCGTCTTAAGTCAGAACACGGACTTGGGATGGTGATCATTGACTACTTGCAGCTCATGGAATCGCGCGGTGCTAAGGAAAACCGTGTGCAGGAGGTGGCCGAGATCTCTCGTGGTCTTAAGCAAATCGCCCGCGAGCTAGAGATTCCAATTATCGCCCTCTCACAGCTCTCGCGTACCGTGGAAATGAGTAAACCGGCGATTCCAAAGCTTTCCCACCTGCGTGAATCTGGGTCCATTGAACAAGATGCCGACGTGGTGATGTTTATCTACCGTAAAGCAGCCGATAAGAACTATCAGCCAGACGAGCTGTCGCCAGAGGAGAAGAACCTCGCAGAGGTCCACATCTCCAAGCATCGTAATGGGCCGACCGGTATCGTAAAGCTCTTCTTTGACGCCACGCGTGCCAACTTCAAAAACTTGGAACGCAGAATGGAACCTCCAATTGCTTCTGCACCAAAACCTGTGGAGTCGCCGCCCCTTCCCCGTTCTCATGGGTAAAATGAAGGTTATTCTTTCCTCGGCGATTCTTTGCGTGAGTCCATCACGAGTACGACAATAAGACCCCGGCATAAACGCAGGGTTTCCGTAGAGCGAAGCCGTGTAGCCGATCGAAGATTCAGAATGAATCGCCACGATCGGCACACATCTGCAGCGACGCGGAGTATTGACGGAAGGTCTTATGGCACACGCAATGCGGACACACGCAAAGAATCAGAGAAAAGAATTTCGTCACGTATCCATAGGTTTGCCACAAACCACGCTCCATACGGTATACTCAGACCGTCCCTCATTCATTCGCAATTTGTAACCAATCCCTATGTTCAACAAAATTAAAGCCCTTAAAGACGTTCGTTCCCAAGCCAAGGTTCTAGAAAAAGCTCTCGAAGGCGTATCTGCCACAGGAAGCTCGCGCGGATTAGAAATCACCATGAATGGCAAACAAGAGATCCTCAACGTCTCCATCCCAGAAGATATGGAACGATCAGACATCGAGAAGAACATCAAAGTCGCCTTTGCAGAGGCCGTAAAGGACATCCAAAAACTCGTACAAAAAGTGATGCAAGAAACAGGCGGACTCCCAGATTTGAGCCAATTCGGTTTGTAATGCGCGAGTACCCAAAACCAATCCAAACCGTGGTGAACGCGTTCACCTATTTACCCGGAGTGGGGCCCAAAACCGCACTCCGGTTTGTGTTTTATTTACTCAAACAGCCCAAGGGGACCATCGAGGGAATGATTCGCGCGCTGCAAGAGCTCCAATCGTCCATTCAATCCTGTACCATTTGTAAAACCTACACAACGTCCGAGATGTGTGAAACGTGTCTGGATCCACGACGCGACAAAACAATTATCTGCGTTGTAGCACAGCCGCGTGACATTGGCACCATCGACGCGGCAGGATTTAACGGCCGCTACCACGTACTTGGTGGGACACTTTCGCCCATTGAGGGAATTACGCCCGACACGCTTGAGATTGCTTCACTCCTTGAGCGCCTCAACGATGAACCCGCCGTCGCAGAGCTCGTGCTCGCGTTTAACCCAGATATTGAAGGTGAATCAACCATTATGTATCTCTCAAAAGTCCTCAAAGATCGGCCGCTGCGCCTGACGCGTCTGGCTCGTGGACTCCCAGTTGGGTCGGATCTTGAATTTGCCGACGAGGTGACGCTTGGCGATGCCCTGCGCCGCCGATGGGATATTTAACCCCAAAGAGTTGACAAAAAACAGCCCGAATGATACATTGCGCCCGTAATTACTCGCCTCAAACCCGCGGTTACGCTGGGTACAGGCCCCTAAAGAAGTTTATCTATTGTATGTTCGCTATTATCAAAACAGGAGGAAAGCAGCAGGTGGTTGAGGAAGGAAAATGGATCCTCACCGAAAAGATCGAGCAGGAAGATGGGTCAAAGATCGAGTTTGAGCCATTGCTCGTCTCTAACGACCGAGAAACCAAAGTGGGAACGCCTACCGTTGCCGGAATGAAGGTGACGGGTACCATTATGGAACAAGGTCGTTCCGAGAAAGTAAGTATTGTTAAATACAAGCCAAAGAGCAACTACCGACGCCGCACAGGACATCGTCAGCCATTTACCAAGGTGATGATCGATACCATCGCGTAACACAAAACACCCCGTAAGGGGTGTTTTAAATCCTTTAGTAGAGCCCGCCTTCATCAAATATTTGAGGATTTCCGTATAGCATCATTCCCGCTTCTGTAATGGTGGGCCATTTAACACCAATAGATGTCATGACGCCCTCCGACACCTCCAGAGCAAACACCTCTACTCGGTGCACATTCCCATCGCGGTACGATCGTAATTGATCCGCAGAAATTGGAACATTGTACCCATGACGAGACCCCACGTTTGCGATGCGACCTTTGTATGCATTCTCCACATCCACACGCACAAGATCCGCAACGTCTGCCGCCACAAAGTCTCCATCCACGTATACGGCAACAGGGATATTTGAGCTATCCAGCCAGAGATCATCTAAATCAATCGCCCAACCAGCAATATTATTTGCTCCGATACTATCAAGCGAGCCAACAACACCCGAATCCACAACGGGCAATACAATAGCCCCAATGTAATCCCAAGCATTTTGCTGCGCATCACCGGCAAAAAAGTACACCGTGTGGTCTAATCCGTCGTAATAACGAGAAGGCACAAACCAGTGGAACCCAGGCTTCTCACTTGCGTTTGGGAACGTTTGTAACACGTCGAGTCGTCCAATATCTGGAACAAACTCCTCAATGACGTCCAATCCAGCCAAATCGTTCGTCGCACGCACGGTCGTTACGTTCTGCTTATTATTTTTATCAAATGCCCAACCAGACACCCGGATCCGTTGTGCAATGATCTGGTTTGTGTCGACCACCGCCGCGTCGACGGATCCCATGTGCTCTGCTGTCTCTTGGTTGTACTCAATAGACAAGCTCGATGCCGATACCATCATAAACCCTAACCCCACACTCACAAGCGCGCCAAATGCGATCATGGTGTATTTTGCGTAAGAATGTTGTAGAAGTGTTTTCATAGTTTTGTTTTGTTTAGTATAGCGCGTTTAATGATTTTCTTATCCACACGCGCTCACCGTGTCCTCCAACATCACGCCAGGCTCTAGTCCAAACCCCTCAGCCGCGCCCGCTGGCAATTCCAAGACCATATTCACAGGTTCATTACTTGAACGGCGCGCCCAGTCATCCTTCTCTCGCACAGGTACGTTTGCAGACACACCACGCACTTCTCCGCCATGAATCCACACCATGTCGATCGGCATCTTCATCCCCAGCATCCAAAAATTCTGTTGCTTTGTTATATCCATACAAAAGAGCATCCCGCCCTTAAGCGATGTGCGCTCCGACAAACCTTCTGCCTGCTCACTCGGCGTTCTTGCAACTTCCACTTGAATCGTTTTTCCGTTTGGCAAATGGATGATTGCCCGATTCCCTTCGGCGACAGATGAATCCGCGCCAGAGCATCCAGCCCCCAAAAGAGTTAAAGCGATAAAGATTCCTCCAATGCGTTGATGTATGTTCATAGAAATAGTTATAGATTAAGCCGATCTTACCGTCTTTCCCCCTCAACAATCAAGAGCGCGTACGCGCCAATCAATGTAAAAAACATGAGGCAAACCAGGGCGATCAATTTTGCAAAGCTCGGTAACACAAGTGTCAACGATCCAAATCCCAGAGCAAGGAGCGTGTAGAGACCTACCACCTGCCTCTGACTCAATCCGAAATCGTACAGACGGTGATGCAAATGAAGTCGATCCCCTTTACTCACGTCTTTCCCCGAGCGAAGACGACGAAACATCACCCACGCAACATCGAGTATCGGAATCCCCATGACCAGCAAGAGTGTTGCAATCTTCCCACCCGAGATAATCGCCAGTGCCCCAAGAAAAAATCCAACGAGCAAGGCCCCACCCTCACCCAGAAACAGTTGCGCAGGATGCACATTCCAAACAAGAAACCCCAAAAATGCACCAAGAATAATCGCCGACAGCACCACGACGTCTGGTTGAAAATACGCCGTCGTACCTGCGAGCAAGAGCACCATCAACACACCTACCGATCCGATACTTGTTGCAAGTCCATCCAATCCATCCAGTAGTTTGACGGTAAACATCATGCCAAGCAGCCACAAAAAAACAAACACATCCCCAGGCCAACTCACGGCTACCATGTGCGGACCAAGCGCAAACAGATTCCACGTAACGGTCTCAAACCAGACAAATCCGCCAAAGGGGTTCGTGATCTTCTCAATTCCAAGTCCGCCTGCAATAGCCACCAGCGCCGCCGCAACCGGAAACAGTAGCTGAATTTTTGGCGACAGATTATATTTATCATCCAAAACGCCGCCGATCATCAACACGCATCCAGCAAGCAATAGACCAACGTAATGTGCCGTTGTCACACGGCCGCTCGTTAATAGGTCTGAACGTATGAGGACAATCAGAACGGTCATAATCGTAGCCACCAGCACGGCAACACCCCCCATGAGCGGCGTTGTACGACGGTGCACCTTGCGACCTCGTTCTTTGACGTGATCAACAATCCCCCATCGCGTTGCCAAAGCACCCACCATTGGTGCTAAGCTTGCAGCAAGCAGAAAACTCGCACCACCTACGAGCCAGGTCATAGCGCCGGTGCTTTATCGACACGCATTTCCCCACCTGCATCCAATACCACTGTATCGCGTCTCCCTACCTTCCCTTCCAATAACAAGGTTGCAAGTGGGTCTTCGACTTTTTCTTGAATCACACGGCGCAGAGGACGTGCCCCAAACTGCGGATCATAACCGGCCACCGCAAGCTCTTTAAGTGCCGCATCAGACACCGTAAACACAATCCCCTTGTCATCCAATCGCTTTCGGACGCCACCGAGCATAAGCCCTGCAATAGCCATCACATCCTCCATGGTCAGCGGCGTAAAGACCACCACGCCATCAAACCGGTTCAAAAACTCTGGTCGATAATACTGCGATAACTCCTCTTCCATGAGGTGCGTCTTAATTTGATCCATCGGCGTTCCTTGTTTAACCTGTTCCTGAATATACTGAGACCCCGCATTGGACGTGGCGACAATAATTGTTTGCGTAAAATCGACCGTTCGGCCCGCTGCATCTGTAAGCCGTCCATCGTCAAATACCTGCAAAAAAACATTCAAAATTTCTGGATGCGCCTTTTCCAACTCATCTAACAAAATGAGTCCAAACGGTTGCTTGCGCACCGCCTCGGTAAACAATCCGCCTTGTCGCGAACCTGGTACGCCAATGAGTCTGTGGATACTCGATGAATCCTGATACTCCGACATATCCAAACGCACCATAGCCTCCTCATTACCAAAGTAGGTTGCCGCGATGGCTTTTGAAAGCTCTGTTTTACCGACTCCCGTTGGACCCAAAAACAAGAAGTTAGCAATTGGACGTCGGCCAGAGCGCATTTCCGCACGCGCACGACGCAACGCCGCCGACACCATGTTCACTGCCTCTGATTGACCAATCACTCGCGTATGTAGATTTACCTCTAGGGCGAGGAGTTTTTCTTTTTCATCCTGAGAAACCGCGGTTAATGGAACCTTGGCAGCTACCGACACAATTTGGGCAACATCTTGCTTGGTAATCGTTGCACCTAATCCTCGACTCTGCTTTACCATGAGGGCTGTCTCCTCCATGAGGCGTATGGCCTTATCCGGCAAGAATTGGTCATGCAAATACCGCGCGGTTAGATCCACAAGCGCCTCAACCGCCTCATACGAGAACAATACCCCCTGCTCTGCCTCAGGCTTTCCAACCTTTGCCTCAATAATCTGAATCGCCTCATTTTTATTTGGCTCGTCCAAATCTACCTTCGTAAGGCTACTGGCCAAGGCAGAACCTTCAATGGCATCTCTGTACGCCGCTGGTGTCGTAGTGGCAATGAGTACAAAATATCCTTTCTCCAATTCCTGTGCGAGCAACGAGGACAAATCAAGGCTTTGCGCACTGCCCGCCGTAATACCTACCAAATCGTCGATATTGGGAATCGCAAGCGCAATGTTTCCGGAACGTCCAACTTCATTTAACGCCAACAATAAACGCTCCTCCGCCTGCGCTGGCGTGGCACCCGCCACAAGCCGTCCTACGTCAATACTTACGAGCCGTCGATCCTTTAGTAAATCGGGAACGTCTTCTTTTACCATCCGTTCCGCGATTCCGTCTATGATTGCTTGTTTGCCGATTCCCGGTTGTCCCACCAGCACGACGCTCCGTCCACCACTTTCAAAAACTCGTAACACACGCTCCATCTCTGTCTCACGACCGATCAACATAGGTAACCCCGCTCGCGCCGCCTGCGACGTAAGATCCGTACTGACACGATCAAGCAAGGGGGTCGCCACGGCCGTCATGGATCGGTTCATGTTCCCCGTCGGTTTAAGAAAACTTGCCTTTCTAAACATCTGCCACCGCGCACGAAGATTTTCTCGTATTTGTAACCACGCCAGCACGTTCTCCATCGCCTCCTCTTTGATATCCACACCATAGAATAACTCCTGCAAAAATGGCGAGTTACGGTAGGTACTCACAAATACATCCACCGGAGTAATAACGGTCCGCCCGTGCATCGCCGCGTGTACGGCTGCACCCAAGATGGCACGCTGACCCAAGGGATCCAAACGATCCGCCATTGCCTCGCCAGGTTGTGCTTTTGGATACTCCGCGAGTTTATGGGTAAGCGAATCCTTAATTTGATCAAAGTTTATTCCAAGACGTGCGAATAAATGACCAACGCTTGGTTGCGAAAGCTGGCCTGCAAACACATGCAAAAGCCCCACGTAGCGATGGCTAAGACGCTCTGCCAGTAACGCAGCGTCCTCTAACCCCTTCCATGCCTCTTGTGTACAACGAGATCCAATATCCACCCATGGTTTATCCTGCATCTCCTTTGCCGCCTCCCAAGTGGTTTGTAGTGGGTGAAGCGATACATCAACACGTGCGCCAGATTCCTGAGGCTCACGTTTTGCCAGAGCTCGGCGATAAGCCACATACATAACTCCTGCAACCGTCAGCCACAATAACAATTGCACCGAGGAAGGATCCGTCCAAAACGGCAGTGCCTGCCAAACACTTGGAGGCAACAAAACAAACGTTGATACCAAAAAGAGTGCAAAACAGATGCCTGTCACAAGAATCGCTATAAACGTAATAAACGCATCAACGGACCGTTTTGCCTTTCGAAGTTTTCTGGAGCCAATGTCTAATCGATCATTCCAAACAAAGAACGTATTGTCCACGAGGACACCAAAATCATGCGGGCGGTCTTCACTTGCCGAGATAAACGGAAGATTTACCAGTAAGTCCGTCTCATTTGGTTGTACATCTTTTTGTTCTTCCATACCTAGAGAAACAGTCCGTAAGCGTTATAGACAATTGCAACAACAACGATCGGAGGTAGAATGAAGTAGATGCAGTATATGATGATCATCAGACAACTCACTAAAAGCAGTAGCAGGGAGCGCAAAACAATCATCACGGTACGCATAAAAAAACTAATCAAACGACCGGGGATATCATAAGACCCGTACATGGGAACAAACCAGTTCTTCACCCACACATCCACGGCCAATGTTGCACGATAGGTCTCATACCAATCCCACATAAAACGCGACCAGCGCACAACCCCTTTGGAATACCACCAAACCGGAAACCCTAAAACGCCGCCCACGAGGTCGACCAAAAAAAGCTTTGCTGCTTGTACCACCAGTGGCTGCGCCATACGATTGATTTGCAATAGGTACAGTATACCAAAACCCCCGAACACTGCAGCAACGGGGGTGTGGGTAGTCTTATGTTGTTAGTGCATCTCCACGTGGATAATCGAACCAGAACGTCACATTTATATCGGTAATCTGTTTGTTCCACGTGTCCCCGTAAAGGCTTCTTGCCGTTGCCTCGTCTGGGATGTGACGGATCGTGCCGTCTTCCTGCACTTGATACACATGGTTATCCGATTGAATTTTGATCATCCGCCCGGGCGCCATGGTTACGCGTCCACCAATATCCAACGCCTTTAACTGACTATCCTTCACCATCACAATGTTGCTAAATGAGTCGTAATAAGAGAAGTAGACGGACTCAGATGGGAACACGTAACGCTTCCCGTTGCGCACCAAGTACACACCAGATAACGTCTCTCCGCGGAATAGGTTTCCTGCACGTAATTCTACAAACGTTCCATCAATACGCTGCATAATTGCAACAGGTGTCGACGTATCAACTGGTACACTTGGAATATCATCCACATTTTCTATTGGTGTATCCGCACTTGCTATGACGGAAAAGTTTGCGTTTGAGCCATCGCTTACCAACTCCCCTCCTGTTGTCGTGATTCCTGATACCCTTGCATATACGGCAGCTGCTGTAATGTTTGGAACGGTCCAACGATATTCTCCATCGTTCTCCTCGTTCTCCGCGATTAATTTGTAGGTTCGACCCTGGTCTAGGGTGTAGGTGAGTTTAATCGTTGTGAGTTTATCACCCGACGCCGACCAAGAAATAGTTACAATCTGCCCGCCCACAAGTTGCTCTCCTCCATTTGGTGCTATCAGTTGTGCCGTTGTTACCGTGGCATCCGGACCTGCACCCGGTGTTGGTGTCCCACCCGTGTTACGTGCGACTGTAAAGGTAAATGGATCCGTAGCACCAGAGCCCGCTCCGCCAAACGCGTTTCCTGTTGTGTCTGCAGATGTCGTTATGTCGATCGTAATTGTGTTTCCTCCTGTCCAATTAGCGGTTGGGGTAACGGTATAGACCGTATTAGACACTGTCCACACTCCGGAACGTCCAGGGTCTGTTCCTACTCCACAACACGAATAGGCAAACGTTCCCGTATTTATTGGTTCAGAAAACGTAAGCGCGATCGTTGCATTGTTTGCGACACTTGTGTCTGCGTCTGCTGGGTTAGAAGATACAAGAATAGGTGATGCGCCGTCCGCGGCGTTTGTCGCACCAAACGTGAGAATAAGGTCACCGCTTGCATCCGCAATGTAATTCGTTCCATCTGTTGAGTTATCGCTATAAGCAAGTGTTGGTTGTGTTGTGTGGCTCGTATCATCTGTTTCTGAACCTGTGATTGTAATAACAACGTCTCCACTAACAACGGAAGCGTTTCCTGTCAATGATCCACCAAAACCATTCGCTCCTGTTGAACTCACCCAAGTAAAGCGTGTATTAGAAAGTGTGCCCACAATCGAAACAGCCGAACCAAAATCAATAATGACACGGTCCACAACCCCGTCTACGTCCGTGTCTTGATACGTCACAGAGGAAGGTGTTGCAGAAGAAGCAAACATCCATCCTGTGTTCCCGGTTCCCTTCACACAACCCACCACACAATTAATCGTGGAGCCTGTATTGTTATTGTCTGACACGTTGAGATACTGCGCCGTTACCGTGCCGGCCGCAGACATATTAATGGCCGTGGTCGGCGTACTCGAAACAAGTGATAAGACTTGTCCGGACGCTCCTTGAAGATCAAGGTTATTCGACACGGTAAACGTTTGCCCCGCAGTAAACGTCAATGTTGCCGCCGAGCTAACATTCTTTGTGAGATTATAAAACGTTGTGGAGCCAGATAGGGTCTGATTTGTCCCATCCAAGGTGAGTGTCCCGCTCGATTGTGTAAACGTTGCCGCGTTCGTAAAATTACCCGCCAACGTAACTGCATAACCTCCCGTATTAAAGGTTCCCGATGTAACCGTAAGTGACCCATTAATATCAACGGGAGCGGCCGCCGTCCAACTACCACTCGGATTTACAAAGGCAAGATTATAATACGAATTCCCTCCTTTTAAGCTTGCAGCCGTTACAGCCCCCTTGTATTCAACCGTTCCAGAATCTGTATCGTTTGTATAGGAGACGGTTGTCTCATCACCACTCAAAATAAGGGTATCGTCGTTAGAAAAGGTTCCCGTGACCGTTAGGTTGTCTCCATTGAGGTAGAACGATCCATTTGTAATCGTAAGATTAGCGACTGTTTCACCTCCAACGGTCATAATAAACACCCCACCAACTCCATCAAACGCCAATGTTGAAGCACTGTAATCGTAGTCCTTAATCGTTCGAGCACCGGAAGTTGCAACATAGGTTACGATACTGCCAGAAGCCAGCGTGGGTGCTGGAGCAGATTCGTCTCCCGTCATGGCGTAGTCTCCACCACTCTCCACGGACAACGTGCCCCCAACGGACAAGGTCTGACCATTCACATTGAATCGCCCCTCTTGAATGGTGAGGTTATTGTTACTCGCCGCATTCAATGTGAGCCCCGTTAGCAACGAGACAGACCCGCCCGACTTGTTCACAAAGATATTCGTATCCCAAGAAGCAGGATCTGCAAAATCGAGTGTCTGCGTTCCCGAACCTGTCACGAGAAGAGTCGAGGTTCCATTTGTTTCAACAGCATCAAAATCCAAATTTCCTTCTATTTGCAAAGGATACGTTGCCGAAGATGATTCACTCAAACGTCCCGCCGTTCGTGTAAGAGTTCCTTGCACGACCAACGTTGAGCTCCCGTTTACACTCAAACTATATCCTCCAGCTTTGTTAAGCGTTAAGTTATAGACTGTAATCGTTCCGACCCCTCCTTCTACCTCAATATTCAAGTGAGTTGATGTCGTTGATGTAATCGTTCCATTGTTGT
This sequence comes from Candidatus Uhrbacteria bacterium CG10_big_fil_rev_8_21_14_0_10_50_16, assembly GCA_002774875.1. NCBI lineage: Bacteria > Candidatus Uhriibacteriota > Candidatus Uhrbacteria bacterium CG10_big_fil_rev_8_21_14_0_10_50_16. The sequence goes on along the minus strand of PCYM01000001.1, from coordinate 3,509 downwards.
GGTTAAACGTCGCCCCTGCACTCGCAACGTGCAGTGTTGAAGAGAGAGCTAGATTTCCCGTTGGAGCCGTAAAGGTTCCACTATCTATTTCCAATTCTCCACCGGAAGCAAAATTAACATCACCGGATCCTCCCGTAAACGTTCCTCCATTCACCTGCAGGGCATTCGTCGTCCCCTTTGTTGTTAACGTCCCAGATCCATGAATAAAGGTTCCACCGTTAATATAAAGATTATATACATCCGTCATGGAGGAGGTAGACATGTCTACGGTACCCGCTGTTACCGTGAACGTCATGCTTGCTCCAGTAAAATCAAACGCACTATTCAGCGTTAGCGTTCCACTTGTTTTATTGACCTCAACAGGGGCCCCGAAGGTGTCCGTGGTGTCTGTTGTAGTAAATGACTGATTATTAGAACCCGTAAATTGAATCAGTCCCGTTCCATTATTGATTTGGTAAGTATCCGCAAGTTTCGCAACAGTAAAATCACCTTCAACCCGTAATGTCCCCGTCTGCCAAATACCTCCAGAGCTACTTCCATCGCCGTGCGTTAATGTTCCTGTAACCTTTACGGTAAACGTATTCATTCTATTTCCGTAATTGGCGCCATTTAAGCTCACTAAATTATAAAGAATTGCGTTGCTATTAAAATCAAAATATGCACCACTGCCAGTCCGAATTTGAACGGTTCCATTGTTATGCACAAAGGCACCAGCTGCATCACTAAAACTCACCATAAGGATAAGTGTTCCAGCAGGAGCCGTAACCGTTCCACCGTACGCGGCTTGAATATCTAAACCGCTCAACGTTGTTGCATCCAGGCTCACCGCCTGTGCACTTCCACCATCAAAAATTGCAATGTCGCTGGAACCCGGAACAGACGCTCCGCTTGCGCCACCGCTTGATGTTGACCAGTTGCCCGTCGTGTTGAAAGTCGTAGAAGCTCCCACCCAATATCTATTTGCGGCGGAGGCGTCTAAGACCCCAAAAAACAATCCAAAAAATAACAAAATGAGACAAGCAACTAAATACTTCGGGAACGATCGAATGATGAACATAGAGAGATTAAGTATGCCGACAGTATAGCAAAAACAACCCTGTAAAGAAAAAGAGTTTTCCACAGAAACACCCTACAAAACCCCTTCTTCAATTCCCTGTCTGATTACCTCCATTAATTGCATGTAAAAACGCACATTATGCTCCGTCGCCAATTGCGTACCAAGTGCCTCTTTGAGTCCAAACAAGTGTCGCAAATACCCACGTGTGTAGGCTTGTGAGGCGTCGCAATTATTCCATGAATCAATCGGATCATCGCTGTTGCGATACTCGGCATTCACGATATTAATTTTTGTATAAAAATCTCCGCTCGCGATTAACTCCGGTGTCGGATTCCCATTCCACACAAAAAGTGACCCATGCCGTGCGTGGCGCGTTGGAATCACGCAATCAAACATGTCGATCCCCATGCGCACATAGGCAACAATCTCCTCGGGCATTCCACCACCCATAAAATATCGCACCTTGTCTTGCGGTAAGAGGCTTGCCGTAAACGCCGCAATACGCAAATTGTCTTCCTTGGATTCGCCCACAGAGAGGCCTCCAATGGCGTACCCGTCAAGATCCAACGCCGTGAGACCCGCAACGGATCGTGTGCGCAGCGCTTCATCTACGCCACCTTGCACAATTCCAAAGAGTTTTTGATCCGCTGTAACGGATTGATCCCGATGTGCATATAAATAGTCCTTGCAACGCTTGGCCCATCGAATGGATCGCTCCATGGCATAGGCACGACGTTTATCGCTCACCGTCGGTGGTTCAACAACATCAAGCTGCATGATCATATCCGATCCAATCGCTTGCTGCATGGCAATCGACTCCTCGGGTGTGAGGGAGATTTTACTTCCATCAATGTGTGATCGAAACGTCACACCTTCCTCTGTCACCTTGCGTCGATGTCCCAAACTAAACACTTGGTACCCACCACTGTCAGTGAGCATGGGACCGTCCCAGTGCATCCATTTGTGCAATCCTCCACGTTCGCGCAAGGCGTCCATACCTGGTCGCACAAGCAAGTGATACGTGTTTGCAAGAACTATGGGAACATGAATGCGTTTGAGATCTCGCACGTTCATGGCACGCACCGCACCCTTGGTGGCTATCGTCATAAAAAACGGCGTCTGTAGAGTGCCGTGTGTGGTCGCGAGTTCCCCGCGTCGCGCCTTGGAGATAGTGGATTGTTTGATGCGTGTAAACATGGGGCGAGTATGGCAGAAAATGAAAAAATGTCAATTGCGCATATCCAACGCATTCGATACACTTATTCACAGTTAGTTCAGATAATAACCAGTTATATGTAATTTGAGTCAGGAACAAAGAAAGAATAATGTAGGGGCAAAAATTTATATAGATCACTAATTCATCAATATTATGGACAAAAAAATTCTGAATCATTATTTACAATTTGGCACATTTACTAATCCGGGCTGTTATAAAGAATTTCTTCAAAATCTCCCAGATGACGTCAAAGAACTGGGCAATTTAATCAGTCATCAAATCATTCATCGCGTAACCTTAAAAGAAGGCAACACAAATGCCAACAGAGATTTACGTTATGGAGATATGGAAAAATATCCTTGGCATAAATTGAGATGTGACGATGATGTGTTGCCTACTGCTGTTTCAATGATTGCGGAATTATTAAGATTTGATGACAGAGGTTTTTTGCCCGACAGAAAAGTTGAAAATAAAATTGTTGTCACTTGCCGTTTTGTGGCAATTCTTATGGCATCTATATTGAAATCAAAAAATATTCCTTGCAGGGTTCGTTCTGGTTTTGCGCCCTATTTTAATAATTATAGCGGTGACCACTGGATAAATCAGTATTGGGACAATAAAAAAGAAAAGTGGGTCACTTTTGACGCTGACGGATTTTTTGATAAGTCCATTGGATTTGATCAATATAATATGCCTGAAAATAAATTTGATTGGGCGGCAAATACTTGGCTTGGAATTAGAAACGGCAAGTTAGATGCCAACAATTTTAGAAATGCAGATGGTTCTGTCGGGCTGATGCCAGTTCTTTGGGCAATATTTTACGATTTTCATAGTTTGATGAACAATGAAATTCTTTACAATCAACAGCCCAGCTATATTTACTTCAAATTTGATAAATTAACTGAAAAAGATTTTGAAGAAATAGATGAATTAGCCAAATTAATGTTAGAACCAGATAAAAACTTTGATGAATTAGTCAAAATTTGGAATACAAATAAGAAATCCAGAATTTTGAATGGTCCACTTATTGGCGATAATGATCACTTTTAGTGGAAATAAATTTTTGCCCCTTTCTTTAATAAAATGTTCCTGACTCAAACTCACTCCGCTTCGCTCCGTGCCACGCTGCGCTCTCCCTACACTTCGTTTCAGTCGGGACATATAACAAGGGATATACGGTTCAGCCCTCGGCTCGGGCTTCACCCAAATTTTTCTTCCACTTCGTTCCAGAAAAAC